>SBAT01000371.1 GCA_005240105.1 Chloroflexota bacterium | reverse complement strand
GAATTGGAACGCGTGCAACGTGAAAAAGCATCAGCAGTAGCATCTGAACGCTTTCCTGATGCGGTTACTTGGAAAAACGCTGAGGAATCTCTCAGTAAAGAAATTGCTGTTCTTGATGCGGAACATCAGACAGCGCTGCGCGTAGAAATTACGCCAGATCTTGTCCTACGAGTAGCCTCACGCATGAGTGGCGTACCCTTGGAACGACTATCGCAAAGCGAAGCAGGCAAGTTACGCTCCCTGGAAAACCGCTTAGCACAGCACGTTATTGCCCAACCACAAGCCACCAAATCAGTGGCTGAGGCTATTCGTCGAGCCAAGCTAGGACTTGCTCATGAGAATCGCCCCCTGGCTTCATTCTTGTTCGTTGGCCCATCTGGTGTGGGTAAAACCGAACTCGCGAAAGCGCTCGCCAAAGAGGTTTTTGACGATCCCAAGGCACTTGTCCGCTTGGACATGAGCGAATTCGCAGAAGGCTTTGCGGTAAGCAAACTTGTTGGCTCACCAGCAGGCTATGTTGGCTATCGAGAAGGCGCTCGCCTCACTGATGCCGTCAAGCATCGTCCACATGCCGTTGTGCTCTTTGATGAATTTGAAAAAGCGCATGGTGACGTGCACAATCTTCTCTTGCAAATTCTTGATGAAGGTGTACTCACGGACTCTACCGGACAAACCGTGAGCTTCCGGAACACCGTCGTGATTCTTACCACCAACGCTGGCCGTGAGCGATTCGACGGTGCTTCTCTAGGCTTTGGTGATGAGCGTGGTGCGCCTTCAGCGCAAGACCTGCGACCACTCCTTGAAGATCACTTCCGGCCAGAGCTCCTCAATCGTATCAACCGTGTTGTTGTCTTTCATCGTCTCCTGGAACAGGAGTTGGCACAGGTTATTCGCAAAGAAATCGAACAAGTAGGCGTCCGTTTAGCAAAACGTGGCATCACCCTTAAAGCGGACAACGCCGTAGCAACCATGCTCAGCAAGGCGCTCAATCCCAAACTCGGTGCCCGAGACGCACGACGAGTAGTAGAGGAAAACGTCGAGGGTCCACTGGCTGACGCTCTACTGGATAACCTGGAAACCAAAAAACGAACGCTCACGATTGGTATCAATCGTAAGGGCCAAGTAAGCATAAAATAAGAAAAAATCCCGCACCTTTTCATCAAGAAATCGTGCGGGATTATGTTATACTTTGGGCTGTATGGCGGCACCAAATGCCTCTGCAGCCACTTTTCCTGCTGACTTTAAGAGTCAGCTTCGTGTTGCCCAACGACAGAACATTCAGCAAAGCATGCCGCGTGCCATGATTGGCGTACTGCCACCCTCCCTCAATGCCCGCGCTACGCTTGATGACAATAGCCCGAGCATCGGCACCCTTGATCATGATGCTGTTTTCATTCGTGATCAACGTCGTCGTCGCATTGAGCGTCAAATCGGTGAACAGGTTGGCTTACTTCCGCAAAATGTTCGCAATGAACAACTCCCCGAGGAATATTCCACTCTTGAGGAAGATCTTCAGCGGGGCGCAGAAGAACAGGCCGCGCTTCTACGTGCCAGCCAAAGTGGCCGAGACACGCGTCCCACCTCTGCCTTAAAGCAACAGCTCCTTCAGAATACTCAAAAAGTAGGTGAGCGGGTTATCCAAAAAGCTGCCGAACAAGCAACAAAGGAACTGGGGAAACTGGGTCTCAACACCGCTACCGGCATCACCGGCGCTACCGACGGGTCATCAGGTACCATGGCCGCTTTCGGTTTTCTCATTGCAGGCGCCTGGAGTCTAGCGGGCCTGGTAGCAGCTATTTTCATTCCTGAAAAAAATGCTTCGCACATCGGACAAAATGTTACAAACCTTGCTGAGCTTCGACAAAATCTTACCCAGCAAGCCACCAAGCAATTGTCAGAATTTTTACCCAGACCAGGACTAACATCAGCCGCAAAAATTGCCGCCTCATTTACCCTGGCCTACTACGCCATTATCAGCGGCTTCTTACTTTGCATCTTTATTCTCGTTATCGCTCTTCTTTACCAGCTTTACTCACCCGATCTCGCCACCAAAGTCAGTTGGGGTCTCCAGGCTCTGTGGCAATGGACGCGTTGGCCCGAAGTACTCGATTACGTTGGCTTCTAAAATTGTATGTCTGATCGCTTAAAAATGGTGCTCAAATTGGTTGGTCTCCTGAGTGTCACCGCACTCCTTGGCTTTGGCCTCTACAGCCTTTTCTTCCGGGGTGGCCCCAGTGTGCCGGAACCAACGCCAGAACCCGGTGGAGGCACCGCTTCGGGTGACGGACTACCGGTAGCGGGAGATGCTGAGCCAGGCACGAATACCCCTACTCCAGGAGATGCTGATGGTGACGGTCGGCTTGATGCCTCGCCTGTAGCTGATGGCGGCATTACACGTGTTACCGTCCTGACTACCGCCGGTGTTATTCAGCCAACCGTGAACAGCAATGGAGATATTGCCTATTACGACCCTCAGGACGGACGTTTTTACACAATTGATGAAAACGGTAATGTAAAACTCTTGTCACAGGCCAGCTTCCCCCAAGCCCAGGCAGTTACCTTCTCTAAACAAGCCAAGAGTGCGGTTATTGAATTCCCTGATGGCAGTAATGTTTTATACGATTTCTCCAGCAACAATCAGGTTACGCTTCCTAATCACTGGGAAGATTTCTCTTTCTCGGATGATGCCCGCTCAGTAGCGAGCAAGAG
>SBAT01000123.1 GCA_005240105.1 Chloroflexota bacterium | reverse complement strand
TTGGTGGCAATTCCGGACAAGCGGTGGATGAGGAAGGCTCGCAATATCCAGCGCGCAATTACAACTATCACAATACGTATGTGAATAATTACAGTTATGGCAATGATGATCAGCCCAATTATTCAAGCGATCAGACTGCCCAAGGTGCGCAAGCTGATTACAGACTTGGCGATGATGCTGATATATTGCCGAATGGAAAAGTTGCCGTGCGTTTAACCGATCAGTCGTACCTTTTGGTATCCGGGAATGGAACGCAAGTAGTTGATCAAGCAACTGGCATGCCTATGGTTTCTCTAGCCACAGATCCATACATGTCCTATCACATTGCCTCTGAAATTAAGAGGCAGTCCTTGGGATTGCAATCTGCCGGTCAATCAAAACAAGCAGCTGCCGGCATGGGTAGCCAGCTAGGTTTTAGTGATCAGGATAGAAGCGATGCCAATACGGAAGTCGGCAATATTCAAGACTCGGTAAATTTATTGAATATGGCCGCGCAGTATTTTCCTCCACCAGAGCAACCGCCGGCTCCAGTGCCACCACCAATGCCAGGTGCCATGGAGTTGTTTAACAGTGCTTGGATGACAGCGGACGGTAATTTCCTGGCACTTAAGCGTGCTGATGGTTCGATGATATATATGGATGGTCAAGGTTGGTATAGCGACCAAGGGCAGACAAAACTGAAAGCCCCATATCCGGAAAAGTTCAAAGCCGTGGTCGTGAGCTATCTCAATACTCTGGTTAAGGAATCTGATGCTACAAAAAACAGCTTGTTGCAAGATCAAGCTGAAGGTCAATCTCGCCTGCAAATGCTCAATGATCGCTTGAGTCAGGCAAGCACGGGACCTGGATCCTTTTCAGTCAATGGGCAGCAGGTAGATCAGGGTGAATCAACAAGACGTCTGAACAATGCCATTAAACGTACACAGAAACGTCTGGATGGTATCAACAATCAACTCAATCAGATGCCTATTGAAGTTGCAGCGGCTAACAAACTCCTTGCTCGTATGCAGGGTGTTCAATGAAGGTCGAGAGACTGAACAATTTGGATCCTTCTTGGGACATTGCTCAGCAATGGGAAACACTCGTTCGGTCAAATCCAGCCAGCGGCTTTATGCAGAGCCTTGCCTGGGCCGATTTCAAACGCCGCCAAGGCATGAGATATTTGCATCTGGGATTGAAAGATAACGACAAGCTCATTGGTGGGGCTATTTTTTACACGTCGCACCACAACAAGGGCGCCGGCTTCTTTATGGCACCAGAAGGTCCAGTGCTTCCGTGGCATGATGTGGAACATGCACAAGTTGGGCTGAGCTTGCTTGTGAAAGCAGCGGAGTCCTGTACTGCTGCGTTCGATACTATGGCTGTGCGCATTGAGCCTCGAGTTCAATTCCCCGGACCTGCGTCATTTGCCGACTTTGGACGGGCGCCGATTGATTTAGTACCGCGTGAGACGCTTTACTTAAATATTGAGCCGTCCACCGAAGAAATACTCTCTGCTATGCATCCAAAAGCACGTTATAACACGGGGCTGGCAACGCGTCGTGGCGTGGTGGTCAAGGAAGATAGCACGCCTGAAGCAATTCGTAAGTTTTACTTGGTTTTGCAAGAAGCCGCATCACGCGATCAGTTTTTGATTGAGCCATTTAAGTTCTTCACGACGCTTTGGGATTCGCTGGCTCCGACTGGGTTGGTTAAACTTCTATTTGCCGAGCATGAAGGCGAAATTCTTGGTGCCTTGATGCTCATTACGTACGGACCAAGGGCAACTTACCTTTACGGCGGCATAACCAACAAGAAGCGCAATCTAATGGCTGGTTATGCTTTGCAGTGGGCGGCAATTACTGAAGCCAAGGCTTGCGGTTGTGCTACTTATGATTTTTACGGTTACGACCAATATATGGCGCCGAAAAATAACTATGCTCGATTTTCTAAATTCAAGAGCCAATTTGGCGGGCGCGCCATTCGATTTGTCGGAGCGCATGATCATTATTTCTTGGATCGTCTAGCCGATGTGGTGGTAAGAGCAGTAAACGAACTTGATTTGACGGGCTTGAGGAATTGACCATGGCAGTTGAGAACAACGTAATTGCACAAAATGTGGCTGCTTCTGTTGTCCACGAGGCTAGAGGGACGCATCTATTATTGACGCTCTTCAACTGCGCTCCAGATCTTTTAAATGACGAAGAACAACTGCGTAAACTAATCAACAAAGCTGCAGTTGCTAGCGGTGCCACCGTATTGAAGTTGGACTCTCACAAATTCGAACCGCAAGGCGTCACCGCCTTTGCCGTCCTTGCCGAAAGCCATGCTAGCCTTCATACGTATCCTGAATCCGGCACCGTCTTCTTCGACTGCTTTACCTGTGGCACAATCTGTGACCCAACGCAATGCGTTCCGGTTCTTGTAGACGCACTAAAGCCCCAAGCCACTCAACACCGCTATATTGAACGCGGCTGAGACGACGCCCCTTTTGTCATGCCCTCCCCCTTTGTCATTTCGAGCGAAGGCACCAAAGGTGCCGGAGTCGAGAAATCTGCCGTAAGTTTCATATGTTCAACTAAATAAGTTGAACTAGGGAACTATGTGGCAGATCTCTCGACTCGCCTTGCAGGCTCGCTCGAGATGACAAAAGAAAAAATGTCAGAATGACAAAGTTGAATTCTTAGTACGTCGTATCGCCGAAGTGCTTCTCGTCTACGAGATAGCCGATGATCAAGCCGGTGATACCGCCGGTCACAAGTCCCCACCAGAAGCCTTGTGCTCCGCCGAAGTAAGGGACGACTGAGACTGGCAGTGGCCAGTGTGTAATTACTGCGCAGGATGCGGACGTAATTAATGCTCCAAGTACTCCCAGCATCAACATTCCAACGATAGGCATGTTTATGTTGTTTGTCTTCTTGTCCATTGTGTCCCTGATCCTCTAGTCGTGTCTCGTGTAATATTCGTGCCGCCGGTTACTCACGTAACTCTTGATTAGCACTTGTTAGCCGGCTAAAGCTTACCGTATTCAGGACGGGTCAGCCCGATAACAGCGAATAAGTATAACAAATCAAAAACTAAAATTCTCTCAACATACCAAGCCCGGCAATGGTCTTGGCATCACGTACTTTTCCGTCCAGCACCATTTGCCAAGCCTGCTTGACAGGCAGGATCAAGACTTCAGTTTCTTCATCGTGATCAAGATTTTTGCCGACAAAAGTTATGTCGGTTGCCAAATACAAATAGAGCAATTCATCGCAGAAGCCTGGTGCCGTAAACATGCGAGACAGCTCTTGCCATTTCTCTGCTTTGTAGCCGGTCTCTTCAATCAACTCGCGCTGTGCGCAAGGCAAAGGCTCTTCGCCTTTCTCAATTCGACCGGCCGGAAGTTCTATAAGTTCCTCATCAATTGAATAGCGGTATTGTTTAATCAAAATGACTTTGTCAGGCTCCGGCTGGCAGGCAATAAAAACACCGCCATTGTGCTCAACAACTGCCCTGGTGCAAGTGCCATGGGAGTTCTTGAGCGAATCTTCGCGCAGATTTATAATTGCACCTTCATAAATGCGTTTGGACGTCTCAGTATCCTGACGAGTGTATAAAGCCATATGTCCTCATGAACTTACCTTGAAGCAACTATTCTATATCGGTGATAATCTGAATCTATGAATTATCTGCAATCAGTTGTTTACCTTGAGAGCCTGTCCACTGCGACCAGACCTCTTTTGGAACGCATGCAGAAATTCATGGCAGATTCAGGGAATATTCAAGACCAATTATTGAGCCTGCATATTGGTGGCACCAATGGTAAAGGTTCTACTTCGGCGATTCTTGAGAGTCTGTTACGTGCAAACGGTGTTAAGGTCGGTTGCTATACAGGACCGCATCTATTGAGATGGAATGAAAGATTTCATATCGATGGCAAGCCAGTTACAGACGATGATTTTGCCGAGTTGG
>SBAT01000366.1 GCA_005240105.1 Chloroflexota bacterium | reverse complement strand
TCCTGACAGATTGAATTGATCAAAAGTCACTCCCATACTGGCAGAAGTTAGAAAGCAACTTCAATATATATTTGAAAATACTGCTGGCGCGGTTCACGGTACCAGTTGGCAACCGCTTTGAGTGGGATGATGCCCACAGATAGTGAAACAGAATAAACAATTTGAACTAGCGGTAAATGTACTTATCTAGATATCCTAATGCTAATAAACACATTGAATTGAGGAGCTGCCATGTCCAACTCTGACACTCGTCGAGCAATCATAGTCATCATTGATGGCTGTGGCATCGGTGCTGCTCCCGATGTGCGCGAGTTTGGCGATGCGCCGACTGTGCACTCGCTGGCCAACACAGCCAAAGCTGTCGGTGGATTGAAGCTGCCTAATTTGGCACGTTTGGGTTTGGGCTGCATCTCGGACATCGATGGTGTGGAAAAGGTTGCTAACCCGGCCGGACTTTGCGGAAAATTACAAGAAGTCTCCAACGGCAAGGACACGCAAACAGGACACTGGGAATTGATGGGTCTTGTTAGTAAGACTGCTTTTCCTCTCTATCCGGAAGGTTTTCCGCAAGACGTCATTGATAAGTTCATAGCTGAAACAGGTTGCAAGGGAATTTTATGCAACAAGCCTGCATCTGGAACAGATGTTCTGGTCGAGCTGGGTGAAGAACATCAGCGCACTGGTTTCCCAATTGTCTATACAAGTGGTGACAGCGTTTTCCAAATTGCTACTCACATTGAAACGACTCCTCTATCGACGCTTTACCGCTGGTGCGAAATTGCTAGAGAAATCTTGCAGAATGAGCACAGAGTCGGTCGCGTAATCGCCAGACCGTTTGCCGGCGAACCCGGCAAGTACGAGCGTCTTGGCGGCGATCGCCGCGACTATTCGGTGCCACCGCCGGGTAAGACGTTGCTTGATCAATTGCAGGCGGCTGGTCACGGAGTCTTTGGCGTCGGCAAAATTGAAGATATTTTCGTCAAGCACGGGCTGACGCATGCAAAACATACGGGCAGCAACAAAGAAGGACTGGAGCTGACGCTTGATGCTATCAAAGGCACCGTTGACTTGAAGCCTTTAGCTATCGTTGGTAATGCGCCTGATGCCGTATCGCTCATCTTTACGAACTTAGTCGACACGGATATGGTCTATGGACATAGAAGAAACGTCAAAGGCTATGCTGAAGCACTTGTTGAAATTGATCAGTGGCTGGGCAAGATCATTGCGGCTATGCAACCAAATGATCTCTTGCTGATTACATCAGATCACGGCAATGACCCGACGGCAGTTGGCACTGATCATACTCGTGAGTTTGTGCCATTGGTTGCTTATTCGCCGAGTCTGGAAAGCTTGAGCAAAGACAAGAAAGAAATTGGCATTCGTGATGGTTTCTTTGATGTTGCCGCCAGTCTAGCTTCTTGGTATGGACTCAAGTGGGCAGGCTTAGGTAAATCGTTTGTTCCGGAATTGGCGACCGCAAAAAACAGTTAGGAGGACAATTGATCATTGATTTCACTGGAACTGTTCCTGGTTCCAAACAATTCGACAAGTTTGGCGATGACGTCACTGCACTCATACGCAATAGCGAGGACAAGACATTTGTAATTGTCGATAAAGGCACTGGTTTCAAAAAAGCTGAGCCATTTATCGTCAGTGATCACATCAACCTGACAGGCACAAATCCACTAGTCGGGCCGAATGACCCGTGTGGCGATCGCTTCCCTGTCGTAAAAGATGTCTATATGACCGACAGCGCCAACGGACTTTCCGTGGGCATTGCTGCCGGCTTGAAACCGGGCTATGTGCCATCGGCAAAGGACCTTGAATTGCTTCGCGGTTTCGGCTGTGATTTCTGCTGCTACAACCTTGTACCGGCAATGATCATCGCTGCGCACGCTCACAAGCGTGTAGTTGGTCTTGTGATACCGGATGGTGTCAATGCCGAAGCAATTGTGTCGAAATTAGTTGCCCGCTAGGCTGAAAAGGAGAATCTATGACCGCGCACAAACCTAAGTCTGTTGCCGAAGTGGTAGCTTACTTGCGCAATGCATCTCTTACGACACCGGCCGTAGCAGTTGTGCTTGGCTCCGGCGTCAATGTGCTGGAGGATATGGACGAGCAAAAGTCGTATCCCTTCCAGGACGTATTCGGTATCTCGCCGTCAGTGGTGGGACACAGTGGCTCGATAACCATCGGCAAAATCAATGGCAAGGTGGTTGCCGTAATGCGAGGACGTTTCCACCTCTATGAAGGACACGACTGGGAAACAGTAACTCTTCCCACTCGCGCCATGATCGAATGGGGCGTGCCGACACTTATCTTGACCAATGCCGCCGGTGGAATAAACACAGACTTCCGTGTTGGGGACTTGATGCATATCACCGCCTATCGTGATCACTTAAATCCAAGGCTGACCGAAACAGGACTGATGCCGGCCATTTCTGAGCCTGCACATGAATGCAAATCAGCAATTGCCATCAAGCTGCACCAAATTGGCGAAGAGCTTGCCTCTAAAAACGGCAAATTCCGTCCGATGCGCAAGGGCATCTATGCAGGCTTGCTCGGCCCTACCTACGAGACAATCGCTGAAATTAAGATGCTCCGCAAATTGAATTCGGACGCTGTCGGCATGTCGACGGTGCCGGAGTTGCAGGCCGTCAACGGCACCAAGACCGAAGCCGCTGCAGTCTCTGTAATCACCAACGTCTGGACTGACGACGTTGTCCTTGAAGGGCACGAAGAAGTACTGCGTGCCGCCAAGGAAGCATCGGAGCGACTTGAATTGCTGTTGAGAACGGTAATTACGGCTTAGTTCTGAAACCCCACCTTTGTCATTCCGAGCGGGAGCGAGGAATCTTCCGCATGTTTCCGAAGTTCAAGTTGTGCGGGATAAGTCGAGTAACCGATCCCCGACTAATCCAATGAGTTAAAAACGGAGCTTTGTTCTTAACGTGTTGGATACGTCGTTGCATGGGAACATGTTGATCGTTCCAGCTACGAACAGTGTTTACCTATTGGAAGATTCCTCGGCTGCCGCTCGGAATGACAAAAAGAATAACCATCTCCTAGTGATTGTAGTAGAGGTGAACGAAAAAAAGATCTTGAGTCGTCGGATAGCGCGATGACTCAAGATCTCGATTGTCAGTAAAGGTGGGACTAGGTAAACAGTCGCTTCCACCAGCTTCCAAGTTTGTCCAGCAAACTATTTCGCTTTGGTTGTTTGTCTGAAGCAGTGGACGAGTTGGTGGTTGCCTTAGGTAGAGCCGACTCGACTCGCGCTTTCAAATAGTCATATGGTACATCGCCGAGACATTGATCGATTTGCTCTCCGCCTTTGAAGATGAAGGTATGCGGAATACCATTGACTTTGAATCGTTTGGACAACTCGGGATAGTCATCAACATTGACTCTTGCCACTACGGCTTGCGTATCCAATTCTTTGGCTAAGGACCTCAACTTGGGCGAGAAGTCATTGCAGGGTCCGCACCAATCGGACCAAAATGTCACGACAGCAAGTGGTGCTGGAAGCACCACCGCGTCGAAATTGTCCAGGTTTAGATTAATTGGTTTCATCGTTTTCTCCTTCTGGTGTGCAACCGTGGAACGTCATTCTGAGCCAGAGGCGGAGAATCTCACGCCTTTACAGCCTGGACTCTTCGCTTCTCTCAGAGTGACACTCCAGGGTTTTGTTTAGCGCAGACGCTGGCGCAGCTCGAAAGCGACTTGCTTTCCTAGTGCTGCTGCTGACTGAGGGTTCTGTCCAGTGAATAATTGGCGATTCTTATCAACTACAACATGAGGCTTGAAATTGCCTTTCGGCGATTTGGAGAATTTTGCCCCCAAGCCGACGAGCCAGTCTTCCAACTGTCCGCCCATTTCGTTGTGTACTGGGTCCAGGAGTTTTACATACGTCTCTTCATCACGAGAAAATCCTGTGACTTGAAGTCCGTTGACCAGGGGGCTGCCGTCGCGCTTCTTCGCTAGCAGAAGACCTGCCGGTCCGTGGCATACGGCGGCTACCACTCCACCCCGCGCGTAGACGCGGCTGACAATGGCCGCCAGTTTAGGGCAGCCGTTGAAAGATTCGTTGACCGCAGCGTGTCCGCCAGGTAGAAGAATGGCTTCTACCTGATCCGGATCGACGTGCTTGAATTGAACCGTTTCGTGGAGTGCGGATCTAATCAGCGACTCTACGGGCAGGAGCAATTGGGCATCAGGATCTCCCGCAGCGGCTAGGTTGTCACTTATCGGATCAATCGTGATGTTGCCGCCAGCGTGAGAGGCTACTGTTATTGCAGACATGTCGCCTCTTAAGGCAAACCGTGCTGCTTCAAACAAGTAACCAAATTCACTCAGGTATATGCCGGTCTGGTGGACGCTTCCGTCGACTCGACGGATGGTGGATGTACTGGGTGCTGCGATTAGGATTTGTTTTATACTCATTACAGGTTTTCTCCGGAGAGTTTCGTAGCAGGGGATATCAGATGCTGTGTCTGTGCTTGGGACAAATAGATACCTTTCGGTGTCATTCGATCCAGCAATTCACCGCAAGAGAAAATGGGAATACCAATTTTTGCTGCCGCTCTGTTGTTGAAGTGTTTCCTGTTGCCTGACAAAATCAGGTTTGGTTGTACTTCGATGGCAGAGGCAATTACTGGAATGTCGGCGGCGTGGCGGACTGTTGGTAACAGCAAGCGCCAGGCAGCCAATACTTTTTCGTCGGGAGCGTTCGGGTGAATTTGTAAACCGATTCGAGTGATTAGTTCTTGTCGGGCTGACAATAAGTCATCCAAACTCTCGCCGTCACGCGAAGCACGCTTTAGGATTTCCTTGTCGAACTCGTGCCTGACGATTTCGCAGGTGGCGAGTACGAGTTGTTGTCTCGATGCCAGGTCCATGACGGCCAGTGCAGACATGGTTTTGACTAGCAGTGCTTCGACTAACACGTTTGTGTCAACAAACGCGGTGCTGCCTGGGGCTAACATAGGTGTTACCTCCTTTGTGATCCCTTGTCATTCCGACGCTTTAGCCGAGGAATCTGCCGCAACGAAATGATGCTCGTGTTGATCAACGCGGGCTTCGCATACATACGGCAGATTCCTCGCGTTGCTCGGAATGACAAAGGTATGTCTAATCCGGTTTTAACGGTGTTGACTGTCCTTTGAACAAGTCGGGCGGATAAGGGGCGTTGCGGTGTTCCATCGGGGGACAGCCACTTTTCTTGCAAGTGGTGGTCTTGCAAGTGGCGGGCTTTTTCGTGAGAGTCTTCTTCTGCGTTTTTACTGGATTGGTTTCTTCTTCCAACGACTTGAGGAAAGTCTTTTGGGCGTTGTCGAAGCGGACCAATACGTCAGTTATTGTCTGCAGTGCAAGAAGTCTCTTTTTGTAGAGTTGGCTTTGTTTGGTTGACCACTCTTTTGAATATGCCAGAGCTTGGGTAGCAAACAGTTGCACGCGTGATAAGCGCCAGCGGTTGTATTGATTGTCTGTGGGCAGATCCATTTCTCTGGCTGAGAACTGAATTTGCTTGTCGCAATAACCAACTTCTAGATCAATCAGATCGAAGAGCTCGTTTACTTTCTTGTCGAATTCAACGCGCTTATTTGTCGGCTCAGTGTATGATGTGGACTGCGCTTTCAAATCTCTCAAGTCGCGTAGGGTGACGAAGCACAACTGAGCGGAGAGAGTTTTCAATTCGAGTTGCCCGAAGTTGCCGCGCAGAAGGGCTACAAGGTTTTCCAATCTGTCTACTGGGCTGCTGATTGATTGTTTGATGACCGTCCAGGTGGATTCCACTTCTGGAGTTGTATTGATGAATGCGTATGAACTTGTCATAAGTGATTCTCCTTCTAGAGCGGAAGCACTAGTGAATAGCCAACCACGGTCACTTCTTCTTCTTTGTGTCCGTAGTCAGCCATGAAGGTTTCTTGGGTATACTTCGGGACCGGTGTTGTGCCGGCGGCCGTGAAGTATTTGATTAGGTGACTCTGCCAAGGCCAGGTCGGTAACACGTATTTCGCGATGAAATGTACGCGTGCCCTCTCGGACCGACGTATCATGAACCTTTCGATAAATGATGCATGCTTGCCGTAATTTGCGAAGAGACTATCCCAGTTGCCAATGCCCGCTATTTCTACATAGGTCTTGTCTTTGCGAATGGCATGAGCTGCGCGCCGGGCAATGTTGTCTATGTAGAATTGGTCATCATTTTCTTCCCGCGACTTTCCGGTGAGGAGCAGCCCGGATTGTCTTGTGGTCAATTCTTCTCTAACTAATTGGTCGAAATTGCGAGGATCTGTAAGATCCATGTCCTCGTTGTCATAGAGGCGTATGCCATCCAAGAGTTGAATGTCGCCGGTGGCAACTCCACGAAAGTTGAAGTTGCCATAACCGCCGATTGATATAATTGGTTCATCTGGAATGAAGTTCTCGAGTGCGCTCACTATTGTGAGGGCATCTTCGTGGCAGAAATTCATTCCGGTTTTTCTAACCTCAACAAGAATTCGTTGTGACTGTGTATCCATTGTCTTAGCCCTTTCATTGATTGGTGTTGGCTAAGCTTCTGAGACCACTCAAGCTGGGGGAGAAGAAATACTCTCCTCCTTTCATGGTGATGAAGCTGCTCAGCTCGGTTTTTACTTTGCGTGTTGGGCGATCCCATGCCGCAGGCCAATTGGCGGGAGCTTTCGCTGAACCGATTGCCGTCGGATGTTTTTGCCCCACTAACGGATCGAGTCCGGTTGCGTCGTAGTTGGAGTCCCTTTCCAGCATTGGTTTGAGGAAGTAGGGATTGTTGCTCCAGCGACGCTGGATGAACTCGAATTGCTCGAACGGATCACTCTGGTAGCAGACGAAAAGCAGACCGACATTCTTTTCAGGTAGGCTCTCCGGCTTGTTGAAGTCGGATAAGTTGCCACCATAAGGAATGCCGCGTCGGGCTATTCGGTGACCACGCTCTTGTTCGAGTGTCTTGTCCAAACCGGCGTTATCGCTTACCGATTCGCCGCGAGGATTTGTCTTTCTAGCGTGAGCTTGAAAGGGGCAACGTAAACCACCTCTGTCGTCGCTGTAATCGAAAGTGTTGTTGCCTGGTCCGCTACCTGCTTTGTCGCTTGACACAACAGGCGTGCCGTCTTGAAAGCGGCCGACCGCCATGGCGCTTGCGAGTCCTTTGCTCATGCCAATTTCTTTGGCTAATGCATCGAGTGTGGAGTCGAAGCCTTTGACGTTTTGCTCCAACTTGCGGAACGCCAGGAAACTGCCGAAGCTGTTTTGGTCATTGCCCATTGGATCTTGCACCAAAACTAACGACAGCGGTGCTGCGGGGTCGAAGTATTTGTTTTTGGCATTGTCCAGCTGTTCGCCGAAGAAGCAAGGCTGACTTAGTCCGTCTACGTTGCCGAAATGTTCGACAGGTAGAGTCTGCGCACCGCTATCCAATTGGAATTCGCGGTACAGCACTTTACCTTCTTCGCGAGCACAAACATCAGCAATTGGTTCGACGGACTGCAATAGATTCTTCTCCGCTCGATTCAGCGTGCTTTCACTGTCCGAGGCTAGAATTACTGTTGCATGGATACCTTGCTGGTAGCCCGAGTCCCAGGTGTTGACCGGTGGATCCAAGAGTTCATCCTGGCGCGACTTCATCCCTTCAGCAAAGACATTGGTGTAGCCGACTTCATCGCCCCGGTGCTGCGGATTTGTGGGCAAAGGCCTTTTCTCAGCTGGAACGCCAAGATAGTCGTAGCCCTGATTGGACAACGCCAAATGTGCAAATGTGCCGCCATCGAATCCAAATGATCGATATGACTGTCCTTGCTTTGCCTGTTGCTTAGCGCTTGTCAGGCTGTTTTTGGCTAGTTGCGCGATCCAAATTCGGGCATCAAGTTCTGAGCCCGGCTTGAAGCGAAGGAAGATATGGCGAGCGAAGTTGCGTCCGTGACCTTTGAGGATATTTGCTTGCAGATCATCGAGCATATCTTGCAGAAGCGGATTGTCTTGTGATGGTGGCGTTTCCGCGTTGAGAAGAGTGGTGAGTGTTGGTTTTGGGGCGCGGTTGAATAGACGACCCATGAGTTTTACGGGGCAGACTGGCATGAGCTTACGGACTAGTTGTTTTAGTGCGCTCATTGCTGATGCCAGTCTGTTCAAAAAGGGGCAGTTCGACATGATGTACTCCTTGAATAACGTGGTTACGAGCGCGACATCATCAGTGCTCGTGAAGTAGTTGAATTGGTAGCCCTGTCTTTGCGTGGACTGTTGGCAGCATTAGTGGAGTCCTAATGTCTGATCTCGACATGCTGACGTGGACGGCAAGGTTTTTGCCGTTGTTGTATTCCGTCAAGCCAATAACTCCAGGCACGGCGAGAAGATCACAGTACTGGACGTAGCGACTTAACTTTTCCATAACTGGGTTTAGCAGTAGTTGATACGAGTCACGATAGCTGCTTGCTTCGCTTATGAACTTTGTAGACAGTCTCGCGATCAACTCTTGTTCGAGCTCGCCGGAGTCGACATTGAGGACTGAGCAGAGCGTTTCGAATGGTTCGGGGAAATTGGACAAGGCTATGTAGAGTACGCCGAGGTTCTCAATGTAGTGCTCCCAGAGGATCTGGGTTAGTTGCTCGGGCATTACTGAAGGCGAAAGACCGACTTTGTAGAAGGGGGTCCATTCGTTATACGTTTGTGGAGAGATGTCGTTATCTTCGCTCATGGTGTTATTCCTATGGTGTTAAACGATGACGATGCGGTTGGCATCGGCCATTTCTTGCAGGTGGCGTGCCAAATGCAGGTAGTGTTCGGTGATGTCCGCCGCGTGTACGGTGTCTGGGTCATCGTTGAGAATGTCCAGTTGTTCGCCAAACGTGCAGGTGTGACCACAAGGGCATGCTGTCTGATTGGCAAGACGCTGTGCGGAGATCATTGCTCGTACGACGGATCGGCCTTCTTCCTCGCTCATTTCGCTTACGTAAGGGATGAAGTTTTCATGACGTATGGCGCCGTGAATACGAGCGTCGAGATCGTCCATGAATTCCGCAAGCGTGCAGAGGCGGCCGAACTTGTTGATGGACACGATGGTTTGACGTGCTTGCTCTTTGGTGAAGGTGAGCTTGTCCTTGGAGGAGTGAGTGGACATGGTGGATTCCTCCGTGTTGGGAGTAGGGTGGGTGTGTGGTTTTGTCATTCCGAGCGAAGCGAGGAATCTGCCGTGACTGAATGACGTTCGGCTTGATCAATGCGAACGTCGATACTGCGCGGCAGATTCCTCGGCTAAAGCCTCGGAATGACAAAGGGGGTGGTCAGTTTGACAAAAGACGGTGTTACTTCGATGTCTGTATTGCTACTGGCTCGGGACGGAGACAATTACTTTCGTCGCGCCGTAATACATCTCTACCTGGTGCATGGCTGGTGGACTTGTCGTCCCTTTGTCGTTACCGCATTCAGGTTTCTTGTTGGATGGCTTGTCCTTATTCGGGCAGCGTTTCGATTTGGAATTACCGCAATCGGATTTGCCTTTGCACTTGGACTTGCAACAAGATGACTTGTCGGTGCACGACTTCTTGAGCTTTTGCACTTTGGTCTTCAGTGTCTGCACTTCTTGCTTGACTGTTTTTACTGTAGACTGCAGCGTTTGCACTTCTTGCTTGGCCGTTGTTACTGCAGACTGCAGAGTTGTTGTTTGTGTTTTAAGACTAGTGTTCTGCTCGGTGAGCGTTTGAATTTGTTCTTTGGCAACTTTCAATTCGGCTGCAGCTTTGTGTTGCTCTTGCGTCAGTGTTGCTACTTGAGCGGTGAGCGCTTGCACGCGCTGGCGCAAGTTATTTTCGGACTGAACGTGATCATTCACCAACAGACCGAGAAGGAGGAAAAGTTCGAGCAGCATGACCACGACCATGGTCTTGCGCATTTTTTCAGAGTTAAACATGACAGATACCTCGTCTGGCAAAAAATGGTTAAGTTGATGAATGACTAGTGGCTATAACGGATGAGCAGGCACAGCCCGGTGATCAATGCCGTATAGATCAGACAAAATACCGTAACGGCTGTAGGAGAAGGGCAGTAATACTCGTTGCCCTTGTTGTCTTGTTGGCAGTGCTCGTTATCATTGGATTGTGGTACCACGCTCTCCGTTTTTGACTTGGTGCATCCGAACGGGCAAACATGATTTCTCGCGTAGTGCTCTTGTACTTTGGTGCGGTGCTGCGGGAAGGCGATATTTTCCGGCAATGTGTCGAGTGTATAGATGGCTAGTTCTTCAGCATCATCTCCGGCTTGCATTTCGCCGCCGATGATTTCTCCCTCGAAGACAGTAACCAGGTGATTGCTCTCGGTGACGAATGGCAGTCCCAGTTGGCGAGTGACCTTAATGTCTAGACTGGTTTCTTCTTTGGCTTCGCGAACAGCTGTTTCAATAGGAGTTTCGCGATAGTCAACATAACCGCCAGGGAGGCACCAATCACCTTTCTGCGGATTGATGGCTCGTTTAACCATCAGCACGCCGTCACCGACGGGAATTAAGACGACAGCAGTTGGTATCGGATTTTTCCAGTGGATCCATCCGCACTGCAAACATGCCGGTCGAGTTTTTCCGCCCGGTACTTCTGCCTCAGATAATGCACTTTTGCAAAATGGACATGCTTGGAGTCCGTCAAGGTAGTTCATAGTTGTAACCTCGTGGCGATAGCGCCCAGCTACAGCTGCGCGCGATGAAAATGTTGAAGCTCATCCTCTTGGAAATTGAGGCTAGAGCGTTGACTTAGGTTGGTACGTCAATCGATCTGATGAATTCCAGATGGATTGAGTTGTCCGGACTTGAGGGTTTCCAATGCCTGGTCCCTTTCTTCCGGATTTAGTAATTCCAGTGACATGCCGCATATAGAAGTCGACAGTCCTGGTGGGGTTGGGGTTGGGCGGCAATTGAATTTTTGCCGCAGTAGTTTATCTGCTGCCAGGACGTCGAACATCGTTGGAAATGTAAGGACTAATCTGGTCATATATAGCTTGACATTCGCGCTTCCGCTGGCAGGAGTTCAGTTGTTACATGTTATACTGAATTCACTCATGCAATACGTACTGTGTCCCAGATGCAAGTTCAAAGTGCCGGTGAACAAACACCTTTGTTCGACGTGCGGCTACGTCATGCCTGTTTATCAGGGTGCCTCAGATACGCGCAGCACGGTTGTTATCAGTCCGGAAAAACAGCAGGGCTTTTGGGCCACGCTGTTTGGTGTTGCTGAAGAGTCTAAGGATGAGTCCCAAGACCAGGACTCGAACGCTGCTATCAACTAATTTTGTCGTTTAGCGTTTCTTCCCGTATGGCTTTCCATTGACGGCGACCACTCGTCCGTAGATGTTCTCCTGCGAAACCCAGCCGTTCGATCGTCGTGTTGGCCAACGTCGCGCGATATGGAATTCTAGCGACTTACCATTCTTGCGAATGCCAATCACTTCGTGAGTCAGAACGGTGCCGCTACGGATCTTGCAAAAAACGGCATCGCCTTTGCGAATCTTGGACGGATCCGTAACAGGTTCCAATGTTTCGATGTCGCCGTCATTAATCCTGCCTGTCATGGAATTTCCATGCCCAGTGTGATAAACCGTTTCACCGGCTTTCAGTTGAGCAATCTTCTCTGCTATTGATATATGCATATGTCTCACCTCCTTTGGTGATTTGTGTTGTGTGGTTTGGTCCCTTTGTCATCTCGACCGAGCGCTAGCGAGTGGAGAGATCTTCCGCAGCGGTCCCGCGATCGACTTGATGAACTCGAACGCAGAGTACACGCGGAAGATTTCTCCATTCCGTCGCTTTGCGACTCCAGTCGAAATGACAAAAAAGAGGGGATGTCGAAGAATGTGGATTACAAATACTTGTACTCGTCCTTGTTAGTCTGCGCATCGAACATGTCGAAGCTGTCCAGCAGTAGACCGAGTGTTGCCCTCACGCGGTAGTAGTTGAAGCGTCCGTCTTGCCGTTTGAGATCGTTCGGCACAGCATCTAATTCCTTGATGGCGTTGACTAGTTCTTCACGAGTTAGCGTGCCATCCCAGTTGGCGTCGACTATAAAGTATGCCGACTTGTTGGGCATCTTCGCCGCGTTTTCCTTCTGTGTTAGAGGAATGCTTTGCTCTGCAACAGCCCAGATGTTTTCACCCAAGATTGTTAGATCAATCGGAGGCGGATCTTCGTTGCTTGTAAAAGTGCCCCAGTTTTTAACTAGGAAAGACAAGAAGCGTTTGGTGCCTTCGTCTACCTTTGGATTTTTCAGTGTCTGAAAGACTGTCTGAATGTTGAGGAAGACGGTGGGCACACGACCTCTGTCGTCGGTTTTACTAAGTGTGTGCTCATAGGCATCCCATAGCGCGTGACGCTTGATCTTCCCGGTCAATTGTGGTGCCGGATCGACTTTCGGCTGTTGAGCTTTTAGATCGGGTTTGCCTGTAAGCAACGAATCTTGTGTGATTTTGCCTTTGAGCTGTTGATTAGTAACTGATGCCATTGGTTTTGCTGAAACTTCAATTGCATTCAAGCTGCTCAAGAAAACCAGAGTCATCATCATTGGTGCGATGTTCCTAATGTGATACATGTTCTTATCTCCTGCAAAGGCACCGCAAGTAACAGACCGCGTTACGCCGAAGTGCGTCCGCGGTCTGAAAGTTGAGGTGCTGTGAAATCTATTGAAGCCTACTTGACGTCCGTCTGTATTTCGGTCACCTTGGCGTTGTCGTGGGCTTCAGTTTTTTTGCAACGTTCGACAGTGACTTGGGCTTCCGTGTAGGCAGAAACATAATCGCAGTCTCTTGCGGTTGCAATCGAGTTTCGGTAGGCATAAACAAAGGTGCAATTTGTAGCAGTGGCGGAGGTGTTATCCAGCAATACTACTTTGGTCACTTTGTCCGCTGTTACTTGTAGCTTTCTGTCTTTGGCAGCTTCGAAGACTACTTCACCGCTGTCGTTGTATCGGATAGTCCCCGCGCCGTCGAATGTCACTTTGCCGCCGGACTCGCCATTGGGAAATGACTTTTCGACAGAGCCTGAGCCGTTTACGGACAACTCTAAGAAACCGACAAAT
>SBAT01000173.1 GCA_005240105.1 Chloroflexota bacterium | reverse complement strand
TAGTCTCTTGAACAAATTGCCTGGGTGATGAGCCTGCTGCTGTTTAGCTTGCTTGAAACGTCCTAATCAAATCGATGCGATAAATGAATACGTAGGTACTGTAAGAAACTATGTGTGGATGAAACAAGTTATTCAATTACGTTTGCAGTGGGGGTAATACGGTGAACGGTGTTAGGTGAGTTAGCGCTAGCCCTTTGTCATTCCGAGCAACGCGAGGAATCTGCCGTAACGAAACACGGTCATGTTGATCAACTCGAACCTTGTTCAGCTACGGCAGATTCTTCACTTCGTTCAGAATGACAAAATGGGGCATGCCCCGACAAAGGGCGGGACCGACAAAACTGAGCGCGGCAATTCCACGCTATGACCGCCCGTAGTACGACACGACAAAAAGAAAACTAACCGGGTCAACCGTGTTGGTTTTCTTCATTTCTACTTGCACTCTTGCAGAGCTTCCTGCGCAAGGCGGATGTCGCGGCGGACGTTGTTCCAGGCGCTGACTACGGCCTGGAAGTTGCCGGCGCGCATTGCCGTGTGGGCGTCTTCCAGGTACTTCTCGGAATCCGAGATGAAGACTTGCGCCTTTTCTGACGGGGTCAGACATGCGCAGTCTTCGTTAGCCGTCTTCTTTTCTTTGGCTTTGGCGACGGCGATTTGCTTTTTGACCTGGGCCAAATCTAACTTCATCTTGCGTGCACGGTCGGAGGCACCAAACGGTATTTCCAAATGCTCGATTATCGGCACTGGAATTGAGATGGGCGACACTTCCAACGCCGCGTTGGCATCGATGAATATCTTGGCTGACGTGATAAGCGCAGTGGCGCCGCCGGCCACCATTCCTGCCTTGGTCAGGAAGGAGAACAGCTCCTGTCGATCAATAATCTTCTTTTCTTTTTCCATAATTATCTTTTCTCCCTCGAAAGAAACTCGAATACGAGCATCTGAGTCAATAGCAAGACAGCCACTGCCTGAACAGCCGGATGTACCGGATGAGCAAGGGCGGCATAGTCAAAGAGCGCTTTGGCGGTTTCACCTAAATGACCGGCAATAGCTAAGAGCCATTCGCCGCTGGTGTATTTGACGATCCAAACACCCAGGTAATCGCTTAAGAAGACTGCAACGCGAAGCGCAATTGCGTGTGAATAGAACAGCACGACGAAATTCAATGCAGCAAGTGCTGTCACAAAATGAGCACCTGTCATTATGTACTCAAGCAATTCCTTGCTTATGTATTCTTGCGCCTTTTTCAGCAACCAGCTGAAATAGCCGCCCCAAAAAACACCAAAGACAATGGCTAAAACTGTAAACATAGGGATACCTCACGACTTTCGATTACTAATATTTGAAAACAGCGGCGAAGAATCTCGCAATTTAAGATGCGAGACCCTTCGCAGAGCCTGCCCTGAGTGGGAGTGTCCGCTCAAAACCGAGATCGGTAGGGTATGCGAAGGGCTCAGGGTGACAGTTGCACACATGACTGTGTGTCAGCGAACTTCAGACAAGTTGAAGAGGGTCGCAATTCCCAATTTGATGATGCCGGTGTAATACGGGATGTTCATCTTATCTACCGTGTCCTTGAGACTGTGGTAGTAGGGATTGAACGCCGCATCGGTGAATTCTTCCGAGAACATCACTGCCGGATATCCACAATCCAAAGCAGACGAATGATCGGATCGTCGTCTCATCTCTGTGTTGTGCACGTCATATGGGACAACTTCGATTTCCTCTGCGTATTGCGCCTGAGCCCGTGCCGTGACTTCGTAAAGGCGGTGTGACCCGTTCTCGTTTTCGGCATCATGCACGTCAAAGCGATTGCCTTCGGTGCTGTGATAACCAACCATGTCGAACTGATACACGCCAACAAGTTGCACGCCCTCTGCCTTTATCTTGTCGAAATAGGCAGCCGAACCTTCAAGACCTTGCTCTTCCATGGTGAAGACGGCAAAGTCTATGTCGTACTTCGGCTTCATGTCCTTCATGGCGCGTGCGTTTTCCAAAAGCAAAATCGAGCCGGATGCGTCATCATCAGCACCGGTAGTCTTGCGTTCGTTACGCCAGGTATCCCCGGCAGTAGCATCACCGTGAGCACTGTAGGTAATTCGCTTCTTAGACGTACCATCTCCAGGGATGGTGGCAATCAAGTTGTACACGCCTTTGGAATAGACATGACGCTTGGTGGTCAAACCCAATGCCTGAAACTCTTGTTCAAGCCAGGGTAAGGCCAGCTCGTACAACTCTTTCGAGTGTGAGCTGCGCGTAACAATTGTGCCGGTCACTTGCTTGCCATCGCGAGTTATTGTTACAGGCAATTCACCTGTGAACTTGCGCAAGTTCTCTACGACGCGATCCTGATTAACGCCCCTAAATGCAGCTAAGACTCTGGCATCTTTTGGCGGCAAGTTGGATAGATCAACTTCCGGTCGTGGCGCGAACTGAGTTCGACGTTGAATTTCACGGTCGTACTTGCAGTGACTCGTGTCAGCCTTCGGTGGATGAAGTGGATTTGATTTTTCACGTGGTCGCGATGCATACAACGCGCTAAGTGAAAACGAAACAAGCATGGCTACAAATAAGAGCCCGATAAGAAAAATAGTTAGCATGGTGAATACCTCCCAATGCGTGCGCGAGCACCAGGCACAAAGAAGTGCTGGAGCGAAAACAAGAGAGCTGCCAGCACTCGCCTGCAGCAAAAATCAACGGGCTCTAATCAAAGCTCGCGAGTTCAAATTTCGAATGACTGATTGGTTTTTTGTCGTTTAGACCAAAGTAAATATTGTTTTTCAAATAGAAAAGCATTCTGACTCTAACAACTATGAAACTTGCAAAGCAATGGCTTTATAGCCATGTGCGCAAGCCGCGCCACGTCTTATTAATCAGTAAATGCTCATAAACATAGATATGTAAATATAGCTACGACTACAGTGGGGGAGTTACGTATATTCCAACTTTCCACACAGCAGTACTCAAAACCCAGACCTAGAGCACTTTCCACAAACATTCATTCCTCCTGCCGCGCAGGTTGAATGATCTCAGTCTAATTAATCATCGTCATTCTGAGCCATAGGCGAAGAATCTCACGCCTTAACGGCCGAGACTCTTCGCTTCACTCAGAGTGACATAAGCCCCTTTAACAACTGGTCCGCAGTGGCCATAGCCAATCACACACAGTCTTGCCGGCGGTAAGGCTCAGTCACTCACGCACATGGCTGTGGCCTTGCCGCACGCCAAGGAGGAATTTTTATGCGCAATCCCAATCTCACACCTAAAGCCGAGCGCGAACTCCAGCTCCTTCGCGACGAACAAACTCGGCAAAGAGAAACACTTGCCGAACAACTTGGACTCTCCGAGTCAGTTTCAATCCACGGTAAGCCTGAGCTGGAACTTCGTCCGTATCTCAAATACAGACTAGCCGTTGATCGTTTGCAAAAACTCATGGACGAACTGGAAGGCGACTTCGGTTCTGACGGTTATGTCCGTACACTCACTGCACCTGTCGACAAAGGCGGTCTTTACAACAAGCCGATGCCCGAAGGTGGTCCGCGTCAGCAAGCCTGGAACTGCCTGCGCAGCCTGGGCATTCGTGAAGCCATTCCAGTCGATAAAGTACATCTGCGTTATGCAGGCACTGTGGAAACCGAAATGGGCTACATGGTGAAATTCCGCCAAGTAGCAAAACTCGAGGGTCGCACTCAGCCGGTCTGGTATCTCGGCGGCAACGCTGCGGTACAAGTGCACATCGCGAAAGGCGAAGGTGACAACGAGTGGAAGAACGGCGTCGTATACAAAATCGACTCCACTCTTGCTCGTGGTGCCCGACCGCGTACTCTCTCAGGAATCAAATCCCCAGAAGAAGCGGTAGAAATCGCTCGCGAATCCTTCAGTTCCAAATGCGAACAGATTGGCAAAACCCGTCTACGTTTGCATAAGGATGGCCATCACTCAGACCTCATCTATCTGGTCAAGCTTTCCGACAGAAGACTGCGCAGCAAAGGTGATCCGGAATGTCCGGCAGACCTCAATGCCCGCACGGTCATCTACTTCGTGAACGCCAAGACAGGCGAAGTGAAAGAGCGGCATCAAACGCTGCGCTATCACAAGCAGGTTGATGCAGATGGTCGTCTTGTTGAAGTGAAGACTAAGTCCTTCGCCACCATTCCCTATGGTCGCCCGGACAAACAGTCTCCCAGCAAGGAAAAGGAACTGTATGCCGAATTGGAGAAGGAAAACTTCGAGCGCCTGTTGACACTTGCTCCGATGGACAGCAAGGGCAATCTCATTCTTGAGAATGAAACTTGCAAAGTTCATTACAATAAGACCAGTCAGGATCCGACGCGCAAGAAGTCGCGAAAGGCGAAGAAGGCGGACGCCGATAGACCAGTATGGACAACCAAGGTTGAACCAATGGCCGACGGCAGCTTCAACTTCAAGCCTGGTCAGGAAGAATATGACGCAATTCTATTTTTCTTGGCTATCAACTTCGAGATCGAATATCTCAAAGAACGCGGACTGAAACGGCCAACAAAGCCAATCGTTGCCTTCGTTCACGACGAATCAGTGCGCGACAACGCGTACTTCGATCCGGACAGAAATGAGATCCACATCGGCGTAGGCTCCGGCGGCAACTGGGGTCTGTTCAAGAAGATCTGCTTCGACCTTGGCGTAACCTGGCACGAAGCCGGTCACTGGGTAGTCTGGCTGCAGACACCAGGACAGGATCTGCCCGGTGACGAAGGTGGAGCCATGCACGAATCAACAGGCGACATGATGGACATCGTCATGGACCTCTTGTACATCGGGCTGTTCCTCTGCAAGGTAACCGGTAAGCCCTTCACCAAGGACTTCATCCGCAAGTACCACTGGATCATCGGCTACTACTGCCTTGCTCCAAATGGTATCAGAAACCAACGCGAACCGAAGAAGGTCTACCCGAAGGATATGGAGAACGAAGTTCACAACGATGGACTCATCTCCGGTCAAGCATGCGTGCAAATCCTGCTCGACATGTGCGACGCCACCGGTGACGACGTCTCCGCGTTGGACATCCTGGATCACTTCTGCAGAATTTACCTTGCCGCTCTGGCCATCGTGCCTGCCGACAAGGTCAAGTTCGTGGACATGCTTCGCGCAATGGTTACTGCCGACAGAGAAATCTTCGGTGGCAAGTACCGCGAATGCATCGAACACGGCTGGAAGGACCACGGTGTAACCCTGGATACAACCGGTCGCAGAAAGTTGGCTGCGTAACCAACTGCGTCAGCAATGCCCCTGGTAGTGGAAAGCCGGGGGCTATTGCCTGATGTTTACTTTTACCAGTTCTTGATTTTACAAGGAGAACCCTATGTTTAAAAACTTGCTCAACGCCCTGCGCAATGCACTCGCTGCACTCGGGCGTCTATTTTCCGGCTCTCGCAAAGCGGGCAACCCGGATGAAAATCCGAAGCGTCGGTATGACTTGAATTACAAGTTGACTGGCTACTTCAACAATGCAGATCATCCGGCAATTAGTGCCGAATACGATCGCCTTGCTAAAGAAGAAGGTGACGGCAACACGATCACTTGTTTCAACACGGACAAGGATCTCCAGTGCAAACTGGGTGGCTGCCACGACCCGGGCACCGAGATAATCGAGCGTCCAGGTTGGGAAGATGAAAACCGCACCATCGCCAGCCGCAAAGGTCCGCCGCACCTGTCCTACGACAAGCGCAAAGAGTGGTACGACCAGGTGAAGGCCGACCATAACAAGTAATTCTCGCCAGGGACTTGTCACTCTGAGCAAAGCGAAGAGTCTCGGCCGTTAAGGCGCGAGATTCTTCGCCTTCGGCTCAGAATGACGTTTTTTCGTGACACCAACGACGGGCACTAGTATGCCGGGAGCAGTGATCAATGTTAGAACCTTCCACACTTAACCACACGGCGATATCCGCAGCTCATGCATTGAAGACAACCGCACCAATCGCCTGGGAATCATTGTCCCACGCACATGCCGAAGCAAATAAAGCCGGCTCCGTATTAATCGCACCAACAGATATCCTTGCCGGCATCCTACTCAACACAGGAGCCGTAAGTGCACATCATGTTTTGCAACAACTTGGAGTCGAGCGCAATGATGAAACGCTGGACACACTTCAAGCAAATCGAACCGTGCCATCCGCTATGAAAGAGATTTTGCTCAGCAATCTCTTTGGCAAGTACAGAAGCCTGGTCACTGAAACAGTAGCTAGAGCAAAAGACCAGCTACTTCAAGAACTCGCGCTTCTCCAAGATGAAATCATTCCCCAGGCTGAAGAACAAGCTAATGCGTCAGTGGCAAGCCTCATTCAATGCGGCATGAATAAAGATGAGGCAATAGATGCAGTAAGAGAGTTGCGCGAATCGACCCTTGCGGAGTTGAATGCCATCAACACCCTGTTTGAGAAAATCATTACAAATATTGACGAGCGCTCGCGCAGCATTACAGGACCATCCACAATGCTCTCCACCTGGATCTGGAGCGCACGAAAGGGGATTTATCCTCATGTCAAAGCAGACGCTGTGGGAAATATCTTTTCCAAGGAAACCCAGCACATCTTATGCCTGGCTCGTGAATCGACTAAATCATCTCTGGTCGGCAATGAGCATCTACTACTTGGTCTGGCTTCCGACGACGGACCAGGACATGCAGCACTGAATGCGTTGTCCATTGACCCATCCACGCTGAGCTGGCTCATTCGAAATAGCAAATACACTGTTTGAGGCGACATCATGGAACAACAATTGATCACCAAAGACTTTGAATTGACACGACGACTGAGCCGCCTGATAAAAGGCATAGCCTGGAAAACCCAGCTCAACGAGAGTTGGGTTTTCGCTGCGCTTCTGGAATCGGGCTTGAAACGAGCAGACTCAAGACAGAAGGGCTCACAGTGCGTAGCTTGGATCGTATCCGGGAGGGAAGATACGAGTTCTCTTGTGCTGTACGCTGCTTGTATTAGCAAAGAGCTCAACGAAAAGATCAAGCTAGTCGCCTACGGCAACGACCTCGTCACGTACGATGGCATCTGGGATACCGATGAAGCCGCTGCTCGTTTGCTTGTGCTGGCACTAACTGACCGTGAATGCGAATTCAAAGAGCACTTGGATGTGGAACACGTCGATAGACTCTACATGTCCAATCCGGACTTGGGAATTAAGCCGCCGAGATGACAATCACCAATTTGTCATCTCGAGTTTTTCTTTGTCATCTCGACCAAGCCGCGCATAGCGCGGCGCGTGGAGAGATCTTCCGTGAGGATACATAAAGCGCCGGAGCAAAGCCGAACGCTGTATCGTTACGGAAGATCTCTCCACTCCGCAGCCAATGGCTGCTCCGGTCGAGATGACAAAGACGTGAATCACTTTTTTATTCTGTTCCACTATTTTGTATAGTTATTCACAATAAAAAAAGTGCAAGAGCGTAGCCAACGACGCTCTTGCACTTGATTCTTACTCGACATGAGCATCCAGCCAGTAATCGATTAGATCTATGACTTGCGGCTGGATCGAAGATGTTTCCACTAGAAGATGTCCTCTGTCTTGCAACAAAACAAGAGTCTTGTCATTGTTGGTCATCTTCATGTATTGCTTCTCCGTTGCCTGCGGGTTGCACAAGCGATCTAATTTGCCCACCAGGAAAAGGACCGGCTTGTCTTCTGGAATGCGAAGAGCGCTGCGCCTGCCC
>SBAT01000068.1 GCA_005240105.1 Chloroflexota bacterium | reverse complement strand
CACTGGGGCAAGCCCAGTCTCTAATGGACAAACTGTCGTCTTGGTTAGTGGCAATAACATTATTGCTGAGAATTTCAGCTTCCGTCGCTGCTTTCATCACAGGATAGAACTTTCCTGTAACTATCTCGTATCTCTTATCGCCTTCTCTCTTAAGTCCAAAGGCGGTTATCGCTTTACGGTCGTTAAGCATGGCAACCGTAGTACGCATCACGTATTGAGCATTCTTGCTTACGGCTAAAGAACGCGCAACTTGTTTAAGCATTGCTTTGCGCTGTTTCAAAAGCTCATCCTTTTCTGCACCGTCGGCAAGCCTCTCAATCCGATCCTTATTTTGATCAAGTTCCTCAACCTTCTTACGGAGCACTGCTTTAGCCGCTGTCAAAGATTGCGAAGCAAACTGGTTCGACTTTTTAACGGAGTTATAGAAGTCAAACAAAATTTCAGCCGGCTCTCCATTTGTTGTAATGGTGCGCCCCTTAGAGTCCAATGAGACAACCAAGGTATTTCCAGGCAATGTCATGTCTGCCGACACATAACCGAAGACGTTGGGGAATTGCCTGCGGTAACCTTCACGATCAGTATTGAAAGCTCTCAGGTCACGTCTGTCGCCGATTCCATTTTTAGGAATGTCAAAAATACCGAAGGTCACTGGATGATCAGGACGCACTTCAGCATAAGCAGGAGCTATTAACGTTCCATTCATAGCAGCCTGCTGACCGCTGTTCCACAACGGTGAGGCGATTACATCGGCAGCTTCCTTGATGTTCGGGCGCAAATACATGCTGCGCAACCAGTCATAGACAACAAAGGATAATACGACACTAGGGTCGTCGCTACTTCTGCCACGAAAGCGATCAGGTATGACGCTGGCACTAGCATCAGTCGGCACCGGTCCACCCGAAGCGCGAAACCAATTCCCTGGACTGGCTTGGTTCCAGCCTTGATATGGACTGACGCTGCCGAAATTATCATCGAGATTGGCACTGGCATTTTGATACTTGCTGGTGTCAAGTTTGACTTGCGAGTTGTTCATAATGGCCTTGATGCTGGTGAAGTCCACCCCGAAGCCTGCTGGTGGTGAGCCCACTCCAGGAAATGACACTTGCAGCGATCCAGATGGGAATGTCTTCGAGCTAACCGCATTAGCCGCTTCCGCTGTTGCCAGCACATGCAAGGTTCTGTAATCAGCTTCTTTTCCTTTGCTGTGTTCTCCAATTGGAGCAAGACCGATCTCTTGATCGGCTTCTGCCTGGACCAAACTAGGCGGCATATAATCAGATTCAGAAATAGGCTTGAAAGTGTTGTTGTCTACCAGGGCTAAAGTACCGCCAGTTGGAATAAATCTAAAGGTTAATGTTGTGCCGACGACGTGAGTATCAACATCAACACCGGCCGAATAGACATAGTCGCCATTTATTACCTGCGAAGTAGAGCCATCAACTTGCGCTGACGTGATAGGCACTGGCACTGGTGTATTGGTAAAGGTCTTATTAGTAGTGGTTCCTACCTTTATATGCAAGTCGCCCTTGCGCCTGGTGCCCCTTATTGCTCGCACAGCATTGGCATCATATGCAGCATTTGCCGAAGCGACCAAATTGATTTCATGGCCGTTCTTATCTTTTGCAATGCCGCCATTGGCTGCTTTAACTATTTCATCTTTTAAAAGTTTGGCATCGTGTTGCGCGCGACGCAGGTCCTGAGCTGCCATAACGACCATTGAGCTGTTGCCCAGTTCATGAGCAATTAATGCGTCCAGGCGAATAGTGGCCATTATTGTATTAATGCCGATTACCGGACGCTTGTTAATATCACCATCGGCAGGACCATCATCCACCAGGGCAACATTGCCAAAATAAGTACCTTGATCTTCGGTTACAACTATTCTGCCTAAATCTTTGGCTGCTTGTAGCGCACCGGCATCAATGGCTGTTTGCGCTTCTTTGTGAGACGTAAAAAGCATTGTGTAGTTGATGACGATAAACCCAACTACCATCACGAACATTATCGAAACTATGAGTAGTATCAGCGCATTCCCGCGACAAGACCGAACCGTTTCCATTTAGTAATTCCTCACGCAACAAACGATATATACCCGTGAGCCGAAAGGAGCGCACGAAAATACCGTTGGGTTGTAACTTTGCGAGAGTTAGTAAACAGTACCGGACAATATTAACACGGACTCATAAATTGTCAAGCGGAATTTAATAAATCGCATTATGCGACACTAGCCCTGCTTCTTGCGCGCTCTTCCGGCTCAATTAGTGTAAATTGTGGACTAGCTAATTCGAGAACCGAACCCATGCAGATTCTTTCCATCAAACTCCTAGCAGCCGTGCTTGTCTTGGCGCTCACGCTCACAGGTTCGCTTGCCTCCCAAGCCAAGTCCAATCGACCTGAAGCAAAATACGTCCGGCACTTTGTGTCGGTTAAATTCAAAGAAACTACAACAGCCGAACAAATCCAGCAGGTACTAATAGCCTTCCAGAACATGAAAAAAGGCATTCCGGAAATTATCTCGATGGAATTTGGACCTGATGTGAGCATTGAAAAGAGAAGCAAAGGATTTACGCACGGATTTCTTCTGACCTTTGCCAGTGAAACCGATCGTGATACGTATTTGGTCCATCCCGTCCACAAGGAATTTCTTGCCCTTGTAAAACCACTGATGGACGACATTTTTGTCCTGGACTTTTTGACTGTCCTGCCTGACCAAAAATAAACAAGACCTAAAGGTTTTGCGCCCGGGGGAACTATAGACCTGGGAAGACATCTTACTGCCTACAAAGCAGATCCTAAATAGTATGCGACGCCCCGGGACTGCAAAGACAAGCCACCTGCTCCTACACGCAAAAAGTTTTATACGCCGCCGCACTTCAGCCGTCCTCTTCGCAAGAAAAGGACGGCTGAATTTAGTTATGTGTCTTTTATGATGATTAGCTGGAACTTCCCCCAGACTATAAGTATCTTGATCCGACTGGTAAGCACTTGAGGTTCAAATTATGAAAGTCAAAGATGTTATGACAATGGATCCTTGTTGTTGTGATAGATCCGCCACAGCACACAAAGCAGCTAACTTAATGCTAGAGCTGGATGTAGGCATAGTGCCGGTCGTCGATAACGAGCAAGACAAACATTTAATTGGAGTGGTGACTGACCGCGATCTATGCATAAGCGTTATTGCCGGGGGCAAAGATCCAACAGCTACTCGCCTTGAAGAGTGCATGTCTGCAGATATTGTGTCCTGTTCACCGGAAGATGACGTGAAGAAGATTTTCGATCTGATGAATTCACGGCAAATAAGAAGAATCCCGGTAATTGACAATGAAAATCATGTAGCAGGCATTGTTTCCACAAAGGACATTGCTCTCAATACCGAATCACCAGAAAAAGTTGGCGATACCCTCAAACACATTTCAGAACCATAACCGGCAAAAAGACTCACCGTTAGAAAAGATTACCAGAGTGGTAAACTCTAACAATGAAATCATCTTGCTTGCATATCTCGGTGTCTTGGCATCCAAATCCCTTTCACTAAGAGGCAATTACTAATGGCCAAAAAACTTCGGGTGGTGGCACAATTGTTACCAGGCGCGGCAGTCGTGTTGGTAGCTTGTGCTGCTAATGCACAAGACGCATTGCGCGGTGCTACAAGTTATATGCCTGTTGACATTAAAGAGGCGTTTTCTAAAACATTTGCCGCCATGAGTGCTGAGAAGCCTACCGTAATGAAACGCCAAATGGATTTGCTGGCTCAAAGATATGACATGGGAGATCATTCTGACGGACAATCCACAATGTTCCGCGGCAAGCCCGTTCAAGGTGGAGTACGTGTCAAACTTGCCTCAGGTCTTAACTGGGATCAACTAAATGCATTGACGCCTGAAGAAATTAAAGAAAGAGACCTTTTCCCTCAAGGATTTCTGCCCTTGCCTCACCCTAATCATCCGGAAGGCGGCATGCTATTTCCCAAAGTACAGATAGATGCCTTAAACGCTGATGAGAAGCGTGACCTGACCCGCTTCGATCTGGATTTAGATATCCCGGATCACCTAATGCCGGAATTTCCTCCGCCCATTTTTCTGACAACAAGACCGGACCTAGGTGATGTGTCGCAAGGCAAGCTTCTTACAATCAACAACTTTTACCCGATTTTTAACGGCATTCTCAATCCAAAACAATTAGAGGGTTTGCGCCTATTGTTGACGCCATTTCCCCAGCAGCAATTTAACATGACCGAAGATAGGCGTTCAACCGATCCCAGCCGCGGTGTCAGTTGTTTCGACTGTCATACCAACGGTCACACCAATGGCGCAACACACTTGGTAGGCGACATCCGTCCACAGCATTTCCGCCATCGCATTGATACACCGTCTCTAAGAGGTGTAAATATCCAAAGACTCTTCGGCTCTCAAAGAGCACTCAAGACAGTGGAGGACTTTACTGAATTTGAACAAAGAGCCGCTTACTTTGACGGCGATCCTGTAATTGCTACGAAGAAAGGCGTAAATGTCCTGGAGAGAGGCAGCCAGGTCCATTTCATGGCTGAATTTGAAGAGCTGCTAGACTTCCCGCCGGCTCCTAAACTAAATGTCTTCGGCAAACTAGATCCGAAGAAAGCCACCGCCCAAGAACTTCGCGGGCAAACTGTCTTCTATGGCAAAGGGCAATGCGCAACCTGCCACGGGGCTCCTTATTTCACAGACAACACTATGCACGACCTGAAAGTCGAACGGTTCTACAAACCACGCATGATTAACGGCATGATGGCTTCTGCAGACGGACCTATAAAGACCTTCCCATTGCGCGGCATAAAGGACTCACCACCTTATCTGCACGACGGGCGTCTTCTGACACTGGATGACACGGTCGAGTTCTTCAATACGGTATTAGAAACAAAACTAACCGGACAAGAGAAAAAGGACCTGGTTGCTTTCTTGAAGACGCTGTAAAACGTAGTCGAGGAATCTTCGGATGATTACCACTAGCCAACCTTTCTCTCTTCTAAGGCATCAGTAATATCGTAGATTTTACAAATCGGCTCAATTGAATGATCGTCGACAAAGTGAATGAACTCTTTAAACTGCACCTTAAGCATACGCCGTAAATCTCCCGGCAATGAATCGAGGGAGACATCGCACACACATTCTCTTGTTGTCGCGATGATGTTCATTGTTCCTCCTAACTTGCTTTCCGGTTATTTGTTTTCTGTCGTTCACGGTCAGTAAAGACGCGTTTCGCCAAGTCAAAGTCTCGTCTCCTTGTGTCCTCGGGGCTCTAACTTACTGCACTTGTTGCAATCCAGCAACCTGACCGGAAGCGGACATTGTCGACGACAGGTCGGCGCTGAGGATATTCAGTTGCTTCTCCAACATGTTATTGGCTGATACGGATAATTCGCCAGTCGGCAGCGAATGGGATGCTAGAAAATCTGATAAGCGGTTTATTTCGCTCTTAAATGCGGATGCTCTATCAGCAGTCAACCATACCTTCGATATGCCTAGATCAATCCAGGCATTGAGATCGGAAATACGGCGCTCAAAATCCGGTTTGCCGATTCCATAAGTAGTGCTCTCTTCGATTGTCCGATGAACAGCAGCAGGTCTCGACATTTTCGATTCGACTGTTGTCTGCTGAATTATCATGTCTTGCGCAAATACTGGTATCACTGCCACGAAACCAGGCAAAACGCATAGACTTAACCCGAGCATTAGGGTATTAACTCTTGGCATAATCATTACCTCCTCCTGCCGGACGCTCTAAGCGTTCGGAAAAAGACTTTGTACGGTTTATAGGATGCCACCCCAATACAAAGGTTCCATGCTCAAATCACCATGGTTACAAAACCAGGCGGAATTAAGATTTCCATAAGCTTGCTTAGGCGTCGCTCTCAGTTTCCGAGACTGCCGTTATCCGTCCCGAGCGAATGGCCGCGACTAGTGCCGCATGGTCCTTTTCAGTCTGGTCGGCATAACTCATGGCAAAATCAGCAATAGCCCGGTCAAACTCATCAGAATGTCCCAGGTAGCCACTAATCACAGTTGAGTCTCCGGAGCGGGCATGAGCACGAGCCAACACGGCACCCATAAACTCGGCGCCGGCAACCATTTCCGAACCTTCCCACAATTCAACTTCGGGCTTTACCTTAGTGTCGCGCAATTGGCGAATATAGAAATTCTTACCGTTTTCGAATTGCGTCCAGCCAAGAAAAATATCGCTGGCTGACTGAGCAATTCTTTGACCGGCAATTACACGATGACCATGATTGGCAAATTCGCTTTTTCCGGCAAACGGCTCAAGGACTGATTCGGACGCTTCCTTAATCTGCAACAACAACGGCTCATTATCCGGAGCAAGGAATAACGCTACTCCACACATGGTGCCAACACTGCCGATGCCTACCACCTTTACTGCTACATCTGCCAACTTATACCTGTCAAACAGGCGCCGTTTGTCTTCCTGTAATGAATCTCTGTAAGAAGGAATGGATGCCCTGAACTGATCAATGAAGGACTTGTCCTTCCAGTGATAAATTAAAGGCGGACTGTCCTTGATCAGAAACTCACCATCTATCTGCTCGGTTAGTTTGGGGAAATAATGATCCTGGGTTGTGCGCTTCATTGCCTTATTCAAACGATCTTTCCTTTCCTTTTGCAAATTTGGATCGCTTGTTTGTTCAATTACTTTGGTCCAATCAATACGCGAATACCAGATGTCCAAAATGCCCATGTGCGCATACTCGTCTGTTTTTTCTCGATAAGAACGGACAACCGCTTCAGCTGCTTCTGACTGATACTTGGGTTTAATACCGTTGTCGCGCGCAGCCAGAACAAAACTAACCGCCAGACGTTTCAAGTCCCATTCCCATGGGGCCGGCAAAGTCTCATCAAAGTCGTTAATATCGAACACAATGTTTCTTTCGGGAGTGGCAAATGCACCGAAATTAAACAAATGGCAATCACCACAGGCCTGCACTCTAACCTTAATTGTCGGGGAGTTCGCCAGGTCATAAGCCATTAACGCAGCCGAACCGCGATAGAAGGTAAAGGGCGAAGCAGCCATGCGCCCCCAACGGATCGGTACAAGGTCCGCCACGCGCCCCTTATTGAATTTTTCCAAAAGTTCTATCGGATCCGGTCTATCTGTTGCTATTTTCCAGCCGGCATGGTCTTTGTATGGCACTACAGACCGCATCGCCTTTCCCCTGAAGCGTCGGTCATCGCGTGGTGAAATCGTAGCGTCATGCAGCAATGCCTCAGACATAGGCTTTTTATCCTTAACAACCGTCTTGTTAGGATTCTTCTCGACCATAATCGGATCCCCCTAGCTTATAAAAGTCCCGCCAGTACTGTTATGCCAAGATCCGGCAAGACCCATGCAGGCTTTGTCATATACCGATACAGTATTTAACTATTAGCAGCAGCGCGTCGGGACTTCGGCAGAGCCAGGTTCAGGTTTGCCATCGGGACAGGACGGTCTTGCCTTGCCAAACCAGGAACGCACTGCCTCGAAGACAATTAGAAAAACCATCGACAAAAATACAACTGCCATAAGCGCATCGAGACGATCATTGAAAATGAGCGTCTGCGTCATGCCGATATCGGCAACCGGCACAAGTCCGGCAGCAATTTTATCGGCCAACATTTGCGCATGCGATAAAAATCCAAGTTTAGGTGATGCACTGCTGATCTTAAGCACAGCAGCCGTAGTGGTTACGCAAAGTAGCCAAACAAGCGGCGCTAAGGTTATCCAACAGTAACGTGCCTTGCCCATGCGAATGATTACTGTGGTAGCAACACAAAGGGCTACAACAGCTAAAAGTTGATTGGCAATGCCAAACAGCGGCCACAGACTATTGATTCCACCAAGAGGATCTATAACTCCTTGATAGAGAAAATACCCCCAACCAGCGACAACCAAAAACGAACTCAATATGACCGCAGGATACCAATCAGTTTTGCCTAATGGCTTCCACAATAAGGCCAGGAAGTCCTGCAATAGAAATCGCCCAACGCGCGTACCGGCATCCAAACAAGTGAGGATAAAGAGAGCTTCAAACATAATGGCAAAGTGATACCAAAATGCCAAACCACTGGACGCCTGGGAAGCACCAAGTCCAATTTGACTTAAAGCCTTGGAAAAAATATGAGCCATGCCGACAGCCAGAGTTGGACCACCGCCTGTACGGGACCAGAGAGTATTTTCACCGACATCGCTTGCCAGCTTGGTCATTTCCTCGGCAGATACCTGATAACCCCAGGAAGAAATCATGCTGCCAATCGAGTGTGTAGACATCCGTATCCAGTTTGAAGCGCGATGCGGTCTGGGTAGTACCGGGGTTGGGTGGATCCGCGCTGAGAAGCCTGTCATGAAAAAAAGAGCCTTTTAATTTATGTTCCCACCATTCAAAT
>SBAT01000187.1 GCA_005240105.1 Chloroflexota bacterium | reverse complement strand
GGCTATGATGCTCGTGCGTTTGCCCGCTCCAAAAGGCACAGCCAACTCCTAGAGCACCTGGCTCTGATATTCCTCAAACCTTTGCGCATCAAGGTTGAATACCTTGATTGCTTTGAGGCGAACCAATAGATCTTCAAAGTCTATGTCCGTTTTGGCTTTAAAGCGTCCATAGCTGAGCAGGTCCCACCAAGAGACTGCAGACAGCAAAACACGCACTTGCTTAAGCTTAGCCGGCTCTTGTCCACGCACATTGGAAAGCGGCACAATGTCTTCAAACGTCACAGTCTGCCATTTGGAATTTGCTTGCATAACCGTCGGTGCTAAGGGCGCAAACTGCGTACTACTTACTTCGTCCGGCACATCATCAAGATGTTCAATTAGACATATACTGGTTCTGCCCGAAGCTTTAGCCTTGTAATTTACCGATACTTGTATTAACACAGCAGAAGGTCCTGCCAATTCAGCACTTTGCCTATTCACTTCAGAAAGCACAGAGACTGGAAGAGATTGATCAACCACCAACAATGCTCTCCCGGGGCCAATACTGGCAGCAGCAAGAGAAAAATCAGTATCAGAAAACGTATTTGCTCTTGGTCTTTCCGCTATTGCTAGCAAGCGAATACGAGGACGAATTTTTGGTGCTTGAAACCAGATATTAGTTAACCCGCGTGGTCTAACTATTGAATCCATGCGCATCTCGCCAACACAGTCCGCAAAGAAACCCTTGCACCACGAGAAATTACGCAAGGAGAGATTGTGCCCTCCAGGTTCACCTTCTGGAGTGACGAAATCACCGAAAACCATCGGTCTTTCCTGACTTGCAGAACTAGAGGAGACGATTACTTGATTATTGCTGTTTTCGCGGACCAAGTCAGCTGGAATAGCAACACACCACCATTGCCGAATGTCCTCAACATTTTTACCCTGACCATAGGCAAATGACTTCAAATAAACAAGATTGTCTCTCTGAGAACAATCAAGCGCCCAAAGTGGTCGAACGACTCCTTTGATACGCTGTCCATTCACTTGCACATCCAGTGACGGGTGTCTTTCAGTGCCGAGATCGGCACCAGTACCAATAGCATCCACTACTAGGTAAAAGCTTCTAGGAGCGACTTGACGCGGCACAAATATTTTGCTTTCAATACTTTTTCTGCCTGTTAGCTGCTTAGCCCATTCCAAACAAAACAGTTCCTGTCGTGCAGACGCTGAAGCACATACAAGGGCACCTAACAAAACAATCAAAGGAGCAAATCTTGCTACCAGCCAAAGCAAAAAATAGCGGCGCCCGCGCCTGTCCACAACCAACCCAAAAGGTTCGAGCTTGGCCACTTTGCCGGCTGCTAGCGTTGCTATCCAGAACCACAAGGACAAACCGATGACAATGGCCGTAGATCCAAATAAAGCCACATTTCCCACACCATGCTTTGCAACTTGTTTTCCCAACCAAAGGGAATTCACAGTCAGTGACGGATCGATAAAGGCCAGCAAGGCAGGCAATATTAGTGTTGCTACCGCCAACAATTGAAAGGCAAACTTGCGCCATTGACTAACCAACCAGAAAAGTCCTTGTGACGACAACAACAAAAGAGCTGGTACTGCTGGATAGAAGTAACGACTCATGGAAATAACAGGCGCATAAATCAGGAAATAGAGAACGAAAGTTGAGAGAACAATTATCGGAGCAATTTCTTTGAAATCCCGACGGACAACAGCTACTCTCAGTGAAATAAGTGAACCGGCAAAGGCAAACAGCAATACTACTTCCTGCCACCACTTTTGCACCACCCATGGAATACTGAAAAAGGAATTCTGAAAGTCGTTCCAAGGAGCACACATCAGACGCGCCGGCTTGCGAGCCATTAAATCAATAAAGGATAAGGGCTTCTCCTTAAACATGGAGAGGACCTCAGACGTCACCTCAGCACTGGTCTTGGTGAATTCCTTCGGATGAGCAACAAACCGAGAAGGTAAAACATCCCAGCCATCGGCTTGCAAATTGCAACCAACCCAAAAATTGTATGCACCACCTCTATCGACAATGATCGACGGCTGTCCAGTAATAATTTGTTTGACAAGCATCCATGGGGCTAGAGTTATTGCACAGCCAACTAGAATGCCAACCAAATAATGACCATTGAAGACATCAGGCACTTTCAAAATAACGGCAAGGAAGAGAATTTCAGCCAATGCCAACCACGGGAAAAGCATCAAAGGTGCCTTGCCGAGCATTAGCCAGACAATTGCCGTACCTGTTAATGCACCCCAACAAAATGCCGGAAATCCACGGTTGCGACCCATGATCAACTTAGCCAAAAGTGCCAACAACAAAGCAGCAGCGAAGCAAGTTGTCACATCACCTAAAATTCGCCAGGAATTAATTGCCAGTGGAGGATAGGTCAGAGCTAAAATTGCTGCCAACCTAGCTTGCCCTGAGCCCCAGAATTGTTTAGCGGCCAGCCAAATAAGTGGCACCATTGCTGCTGAAACAACCAGAAACGCGTTTGCACCAATTAGCCAATTTTGACTAATAGCCTGTTTGCCGGCGAGATTATATACACAAGCCAAGAAAAACGGCACGATCGGTCCGGAGAAGCCCAGATCAGAAGCTGCACCAAGTTTAGTCAGCACTTGCAACCGAGACGGTTCAGAAAAACCAGAGGCAGCATAATTGGCCACCGCCGATAAAAATTCCCAGGAAAACAATTTTTGACAAGCGTTGCCTGCAGCTAAATAGCCTTGCGAATCGAAAATCAAACTGAGATTCGGAGTTCCCGGCAGTGCTTGAAAGCTGCTAAAAAGAATAATCGCCAGCCCAAAGAACAAGAACCCCTCCAGCCAAGCACCAATATTGGAGCTTACGTTGAGGGGTTGCTTGCGCTTTTGTTTACTTACTATTTTATTCCTTTACTTTCTCTGAGTCGGAATCGTCCTTGCCATCCTTCTTATCCTTGGTTTCCTGGGCTATTTGATCGGGGAGTTTGCCGATATTTACGGCCACAGCCATTGGGTTGTTATTGCGCAGCACAAAGAAGTTGAGCGTATCGCTAACTTTATGGCCACGCACATAGTCTCTAACTGCTTCGCGGGTAGACATGTCTTTACCGTCGATCTTGAGGATGACATCACCGCGTTGTAGACCGGATGCTTGGGCAGGTGATCCATCAAGAACACCTGCTATTAATACACCTTTCACGTCACCAGTTATGCCGAGACTTTTAGCTGTGGTCTCATCGAGCAACGCCATTTGAATACCAATCCAGGGACGGACTATTGCCTTATGAGCAATTAGATCATTGGCAACTCCCATAGCAACATTTATTGGAATGGAGAAACCAATATTTTGAGCATTTGCCTGCATGGCAGTGTTGACACCAATGACTTCCCCTTCAAGGTTAAGCAATGGTCCACCGGAATTGCCTGGGTTGATTGCTGCATCAGTCTGAATGAAGTTGATGTTGCCATTTACATCAATTCCTTGACGATTGACTCCGGAAATAATTCCCAACGTAACTGTGTGATCCAGTCCAACCGGATTGCCGATGGCAATGGCAAATTCACCGGGTCTGAGATTATCTGATTTGCCCAGCGTCACTGCCGGCAAATCCCTTGCATCGACTTTTACAACTGCTACGTCAGAAAATGTATCAATACCAACGACCTTACCGATAAACGTACGCTTGTCATTCATAGTTACTTTAATTTTGTTGGCATCACGCACAACGTGGGCATTGGTCAGAATATATCCATCCGGACGAACAACAAAACCAGAACCGCTGTTGTGGCGTTCTAATTTAGGTCCACCCTGAATCCTACCGTTTGGACCTGGATTCATGCGCTGTCCGTTGAAGAAGAACTCCATGCCTGGCATTTGAAGCGGCATGTTTATTATTGGTCCGGCGGCAGTTTCTTGATCTACTTCAATGTTCACTACACAGGGAGCAGTTTTTTCAGCGATATCGGCCACAGCATTCGCGCCCAAAAATGCACCGTAGGCAGATTTAGCCGGTGTCGACTCCGAGTCGTTGCTTTTTGCCCAGCTCGGTTCACCATTGAGCCCAGACAGATAAGCTCCAAGCGTAACGGACACTAGTGTAGTTCCCAAAACAAATTTTTCTTTGACTTGCATGGTCAAAAGTATCTCCTTTTCCTTCCCTCGATCTCGAACTTACCCCACGGTCAGAAAATCAACCACCGGATTAACCCTAGGTCGTCTAGAATTCTAACGTCCCATGCCCAAGCGTTGGGCTTTTTGGAAGACTTTACCTTCGGTAAGAATTGATGGGGCGATGACTACTTCCACTTGCTGCATTTCTTTAATGGTTTGGGCACCGAGCGTGGACATGCTCGTTTTCAATGCACCAAGTAAATTCTGGGAACCATCATCTGTGTGTGCCGGCCCAAAGAGAATTTGTTCGAGCGTGCCGAAGGTGCCGACCTTGATGCGTGTGCCTCTCGGCAGAACCGGACTTGGTGTAGCCATTCCCCAGTGATAGCCGCGTCCCGGTGCTTCTTTGGCACGAGCCAACGGTGAGCCAATCATAACGGCATCAGCACCGCAAGCAATTGCTTTACAGATATCACCGCCAACAACCATGCCACCATCGGCAATGATGGCAATTGTCTTGCCTGTTCTTCTGGCATATTCATCTCTGGCGTATGAGCAGTCGGCAATAGCTGTTGCCATTGGTACACCAATGCCCAAGACGCTGCGTGATGTACAGGCAGCACCCGGTCCAACTCCCACTAAAATTCCGGCAACGCCTGTTTCCATCAACTGCACGGCAGTTTCGTAACCAACACAATTGCCAACAATTACAGGTATTCCAATAGATGCACAGAAAGCACTTAAGTCTAATTGTGCTTCTGCATCTTTGGATTTATGTGTGATGCCTGTCACTGTTGACTGCACGACAAGAATGTCTAGTCCGGCCGCTACTGCTACAGGACCATATTTTTTGGCCATATTTGGTGTGACCGATGCAGCAGCTATCACTCCGTGTTTTTTGATTTCTTTGACGCGTTGGGCAATTAGCTCTTCAGCAATTGGCTTGGCATAAAGCTTTTGCATGACTTCGATGAACTGGCTGTCGTCACAACCTGTCACTTGCTTGTAGGCATCGTCTACGTTTTCGTAGCGAGTCTGCAACCCCTGCAAATTAACTACAGCCAGTCCGCCTGCTTTACCAAGAACACCAGCAACTCCGGCATCCACTACCGAATCCATTGCACTAGCTAAGATAGGCACCTTGAAACTGTGTCCACCCAACTCAAAGCTTGTGTCGCAGAGGTCAAGGTCAACTGTGACAGACCCTGGCACCAATGCCACTTCATCAAAACCGTAAGCCCTGCGCGCAGGCTTACCTTTGCCTATAAATGAATCTTGCGCCACAACTTCTTGAGAGCGTTGTTGGATCATGTTTATGCTCCGGTTCCGACTAAGCGTTATAAATAACGCTTAGTCTACACCTTCGGTTGCCGGCCGGCAACCGGGCTTCGCTCAGCGGCGACCTGCTCAATCGCAGCTCTTGCTTCGCGTCGAGTTAGGTAATTAAGCTGTGACCGGAAATTCTTCGTTGCCGAATAGGAAATACGCCTTGGCTGGTTTTTTTGGTTCGAGTTCCTTTGCTTGGACATGCACAAGGAATTGCTCAAGGTTTGCTCGGGAATTCTTCACGTCTGGATGTTCAGCACCTAAAAGTTCCTTCCGCATCTCAAGTGACTCACGATATAGCTGCTCAGCTACAGGTGTACGGCTCAAGAGTTCGCATACTTCGCCTAGACTGTGAAGTACAGAAGCAATTTTTACGTGTTTTGCACCATATTGCTGATAGCAGATTTCCAACGCCCGCCAGTAGAGTGGTTCTGCAACCGCCGGTTTGTTATCTATAAAGTAAAGATCTGCCAATTGGATGACCAAATCGCCAACCAAAGGATGATTACGACCGAGTTCTTTTTCCTTGGTCGTCAATTCCTTTTCTAAATCGCCCGTGTTGATACCCTTCATGACCCGCCCCTAATAAATAACGCCTAGTACCAAATTCTCATGCCCGTTGACAATTGCAAACACCCACCTGGGGGATTTCCATATATCCGCAGGGGGATTTCTGTATATTTTCGATAACATCCGTCTAATAATGTGCGTTTTTTGGGCATTTCAGCGGCTTTTGGGCTTCGCGACGAGGGTCTATAATCAACCAATGCCATCCCGCCTGAAAGCACTGAACGTTATCGGATTAAACAGTGGCACATCCATGGATGGGATCGATGCCGCCTTGTTTCGAATTGCTCCGGACAATGGCTGCACGGCGAACAAGCCCAGACTAACTACGGAAATGCTCGCCAGCGATCTATATGAATTCGAGCCGGACTTTCAGAAGAAGCTGAAAAACTTGGTGGCAAAAGGACAGGCGTCTCTAAATGAAACCTGCCGATTGAACGTAGCCATTGCTGAGGTTTTTGCGGCGGCTGTGCATCAGCTATTAAAGAAAGCCCACCTCACTTCCGCCGACGTTGACCTAATAGGCTCGCATGGGCAAACAATCTGGCATGCCCCGGAATACAAAAGTTTTTGGGGCGTTCCGACACGCGCCACCATGCAATTAGGCGATTCTTCTGTCATTGCCGCACGCACAGGCTTGCCTGTAATTTCGGATTTCCGAGTTAAGGACATGGCTTATGGAGGACAGGGTGCCCCGCTAGTTGCCTTTGCCGATGAAGTATTGTTTGGTCACGAGTCAGTAGCCAGCGGCATACTGAACATTGGCGGTATCGCCAACATTACAGTCATAGATAACAGCGGACAAGCAGTGATGGCATTTGATACTGGTCCAGGCAACATGATTATGGATCATGCGGCAAAAATCCTGTTTGGTGCCGAATGCGACTTTAACGGCAATTTCGCCGCCAAAGGCAAAATCAATCAGGCTTGGCTAAATGAGCTGATGAAGCACCCCTACTTCCAGACAAAACCGCCCAAAACAACCGGTCGAGAAGACTTCGGTAAGCAGTTTGCAGATTCACTTCTGTCCTACATCGAAAAAGAAAATATATCACGCGAAGATACTCTAGCTACTCTCACGGCACTAACCGCCAAATCAATCGCTCAGTCGTACAAAGACTTCATCGCTCCGCAAGTATCTATCAAACGATTGGTCCTGGGTGGTGGCGGCGCTGAAAATGCCACACTCAAGAGAATGCTGACAGAATTCTGGCCGGGGGAAGTTTCCATTCACAGGCATGAAGATTTTGGCATCTCCACCAAGTTCAAGGAAGCGCTCTTATTTGCTATTCTTGCTTATACAACACACTTTGGCATTGCCAACAATGTCCCCTCATGCACTGGGGCAACACGTAAAGTCAGCCTCGGCACAATTTGTTTGCCATGATGTATAGCTCCAGCGCTGCAGAGCCAGCGCCTTCGCCTGCTAGCCAGCAATCCACGAACGCTTCGCAGCGGATTGCTCAGTCGCAATCCTCACTTCGCTTTCTGGGTACATAAAAAACGATGGAAGAATCTCAACAAACACCAATACATATTCCGGAAGGGATTAACTACAGCTGCACTGGTTGCGGTAAGTGCTGTGGTGAATGGTCCGTACCGTTGACTGAGGCTGACTATGAACGCATTTCAGCAATGGATTGGTCTAGTCAGGAAGAGTATCGCGGCAAGAAGCTATTTTCGACTCTCTCTCTCCACGAGAAGGAAGGACTGCCGTTTACTCATGTAATTGTCGCCACCGAAGAGGGCTATTGTCCTTTCCTCAAAGATCACCTCTGCGTAATACATGCTCAACATGGCCCGGAGGCCAAGCCGCAAACGTGTCAACTTTTCCCTTATACATTTACCCAAACACCAACCGGCGCTTACGCCACGGTAAGCATGGTGTCACTTGCAGCAATGTATAACGTCGGCACGCCACTAAGCGACCAAGAGAGTTATCTTCGAATAAAGCTAGATGAATACGAGAAGGTCATGTCGGCTCATGCTCCCGACTGGTCGCATATTCAACTAGTGGGCGGGCAAAAACTAGATTGGCCAACATATTTAGAATACGAGGAGGAATTGTTGTCCTATCTCAAGGACAAATCGCTCTCCCTGGACGAGCGCTTACTCAGAGGTTCAACCTTCCTTATATCAAAACTCGACAAACCACAAGCAACCATTGGCACTGAGCCATCTGCGCTAAAAAAACTTGATCGGCACTTATTGTCGGCCCTGCACAAAATTTACTTACCGCACAAACCACCGACAAGAATGGCAGCACACTTCAACACTTTTCGTCTTATCCATCAATATATATTCCTTCAGCCGGAAATTCGTCTGAAGCCGAGGGCTTTTACCATTGAAGAATTGCAGTCAGTCAACTGGCCCGCTGATGACGCTGAGATCGAAGACATGCTTTATCGTTATCTGTATCAGCGAATTTTTGGCAAGTTCTACTTTGGTGGAGGCTTTGCTCAAATAACATTGATAACCGGCTATCACCACCTGATCTTGGTTTATGCCTTAATCAAACTGCATGCCAAAGCAATCGCTTTCGAACGTGAGGCCCAGAAAGTAAGCCTCGACGATGTAGCTGAAACCATACGCTTACTGGAAAAATACCTGGGACAGACTCATATATCCGGTTACGCAGCTGCTGCCTATGAACTTTTGATGTTCAGCCCTCAACGCATCCGCCGGGTCCTGGCTAACAGTTAACGCTCCCGGCGACACATTTAGTGTCGTCTCCTGGCAAGCCAACCCGGCTACTATATAAATGGAAGCACCGCCAATTCATAGCCAAAAGCTTGTAAACAGCTGCCAGTTATGGGTTCCAGCCGTAATTTGCTGCCAGGCGGTTCATTAAATCGACCTTGATCTTGACAAATGTATTCTGGACAACAAAATCACGCTTGACTTCCATCTGAGTTCCGGCTAATCTATCCTCACCGTTTGGAACCAACAACTTCTCCAAGCGCCCTACACAATCACTTACTACGAGTCCAACCTTTAGAACTTTATTGAGGAGGTTCTTCATGCGATCAACCCTTACCACCATTGCAAGACTTGGCGTGCTTGCTGCTTTTGTAGTCGGACTTTCCGTCTCCTCACCAGCATTCGCCCAAGGTAATTCATCACAAACCACACAACCAGGCTCCGAGTTTTCTGGCTCAGGTCCTGTCGGTGGTGCCCCACAATTGAAGGGTGCTGGCAACAGCACAATCGGTCCGCAAGGACAAGATGCTACCGAAATTCGTGGTGTCAACACTGCCGGTACGGTCCGTGTTAACAACTTGGCTAACTTAGAAGCTTTGCTAAACATCATTGCCAACGGTCTAGAAATCTTGGGCATAGCCTGGGGCGGACCAACAATGATCTGGGGCTTCATGCACATGGCTGCCGGTACTCAAGACGCGCTCAAGCGTGTTCTTAAGGGTGCAGCTGGTGTAACTGGCGGCTTAGCAACTCCTGGTGCCATTAACTGGCTCGTTGCTTCTGCCCGTGACGCTAACTTGTTCAGCTAACGAGTTCACCCAAGGCTACGCGCCAAAGGTAATACCTTTCCCCCGCCAACGCCAGCCAGAGACCTCCCGCAAGGGGGGTTTTTGGTCTTTAAGATTCTTCCGCGTCGGACGCCCCTTTTTTGTCATCTCGACCTCTTCCCCTTTTTTGTCATCTCGACCGACCGAAGGGAGTGGAGAGATCTTCCCCGGCGAATCGATACACCGGCGTTAGGTATACTGGCCACGGGGGAAACGACGTGGCCAGTTTAAGACCGGAACAATATGAGAGGTATAAAAATCAGCTTTCGCTACCAGCGATGAGCGAGCAAGCGCAATTAAAACTGCTCGGGGGTTCCGCTCTCATTTTAGGGCTCGATGGCACTGGTCTTTCCGTAGCAAGACATCTAGCGGCAGCAGGCGTTGGCAGAATTGGTCTTGTGGAAGAAGACAATAAACTGGCTACCGCTGTTTACGGACTCTCTAAGATTAATCCCGATGTTGCCATCGTCGCTCACAAGCTAAGTTTCGATACACATAGTGCAGACGGTGTGATGGGCGACTACGATGTAGTTATCGATAGCCTTTCTGACTGGCAAAGCAAATTGCTTGCCTCCGATGTCGCAATGCATTTGAACAAGCCCTTAGTGCATGGGGGATTATTTGGCTTTTCCTGCCAGGTATTCACCATGCTTCCTGGTCGCTCTGCTTGCTTGCGTTGTGCGCTTCCCTTAGTTGGACTGGAAGACGTTCCAATGGAAAAGTTAAACGCCGATTTTGCTCCCACAGTCGAGGTAGCATCAGCCATGCAGTCCAGTGCGGCTATTAGATTAATCGGCGGGTTGGGTGGAATTGGTGGAGCCACGCTCATTCAATTTGATGCCCTTACATTAGAAACTTCTGCCGTACGCGAACTCTCTGCCCGACCGGATTGCCCGGATTGTAGACGAAATCCGTGACAGCTTTTGTTTTGTCATGTTAGATTAAGCGAGCATGCAATTCAGATTAGCTAGTTTAATTGCCGCCATCGCCCTGGTTTCAGCAGCCGGGTTAGTCCACGCTGAACTTGAAACACCTGCCGATGTCGCTAATCAAGCTTCCTCGGATGAAGAAAGTGCTAAGTCGAACAACAGACATGTGGAATTGGGTGAGCGTTTTATCAAGCGCCAAGACTACACAAATGCGCTCATTGAATATGAGTTAGTCGTCAAACTCGAACCAGAAAACGTCAAGGCTCAATTTATGTTAGGCAAAGCACTGGTTGGCCTATCCGAATACAAACGAGCGGAAAAAATATTTCAAGAAGTAATTTGGGCTCGTCCAAGAAGCTCTGATGGACACTTGATGCTGGCTGAGTCTCAACGTCTGCAAGGGAAGTATCACGAAGCATCAAAAGCCTATAGACGAGCCATTAAGTTGAATCGTCACAATGCTTTAGCCTATGCGCACTCTGGCGAATGTGCTCGCGCGCAAGGTGATGACTCGTCAGCCATCTTCGACTCCAAGAAAGCGCTAGCTATCGATCCTAAGCTAATCGTTCCGCATCTGGTTTTAGCTCAATGCTGCCTCAAAGCAAATTTGCCAGATATAGCCTTGTCACATTTCAAGCAAGCCATCGTCTTAAATCCGGATGATGCTTTTATCCATATCCGTTACGGGAATACATTGGGCAAACTAGGGAAATGGGATGAAGCGTTGCCTGAATTTGAACGCGCGGCCAAACTTGCCCCTAAATCACATGAAGCACATCTGGGTCTAAGCTGGGCATTAGCCAGCACGGGCAAAACGGCGCAAGCCTTAGAGGAAGCGCGAACGGCACTGGGTCTTTCTCCGAGCAATGCCGACACTCACGCCACTCTAGCCTGGATTTACCACAAAGAAAATGACCACCAAGCAGCAACCACTCATTACAAAATTGCCGTTAAGCTGAACCCAACAAGTGCTGAGCTTCGCCATGCCTTAGCTGCCTGCTTGAATCATTCAGGCGATCTGCAAGGGGCAATTGCCGAATTGATTCAGACAACGCACCTTATGCCGGATGACTACGAAGCAAAATTATCACTGAACAGTCTATTAGGTCAGGACATTCAAAATTAGTTGACCCTAAGCCTTATGCTTCGTTGTACCAGGCTTCACTACAGCCGAGCCCTCTTTGCACATCGGGCAGTCCTTGGGATCAAATGTCTGCAACCTGGCCGTTAACAGACTAAAAAACGGCACGCCAAAATCAATGGTGCCACCACTGCGATCAATAATTGTTGCAACCGCCAGTGGTTCACCACCTAACTTGCGCACAAGCTCAAGGACTTTCATTGCCGAGCCGCCCGTTGTTGTCACATCCTCGACGACAATTATTTTTTCCTTGGGCTTGATTTCAATGCCGCGGCGAATTTGAAATTCGTTTGTGTCTCCGCGTTCGGCAAAAATTGCTCTGACCATTGAAGATGGAGATAATTTGTCCAATGCAGAGGCAACAAAAACTTCCCAGTGCACTGCGCCCAAAGCGGGACCTACAACTGCTTCCGGATTGAGTCCAGCTGCTTGAATTTTCTTAGCCATTTCGTCGGCTAGAACACTACCGTGCCGAGGGAACTGCATTATCTTCTGACACTGCATGTAATGGTCGCTATGCAATCCGCTGGACAACAGGAAATGTCCTACCTGGATAGCATCTACTGACTTTAACAACGACTCAACATTTACACTGGTATTTTGCACGGCACCCTCTTGGCTGATTTGGGTTTAATTATATGCGCTCCCCGGCTTGCAAATCAGACAATTGTTGTATGCTGTGGACATGAAACCGCTTATTGGCATCAACATGGACGTCGAAGCCGGTCCGCCGGCTAAGGCATCACTGCAAAACCTTTACATTCAGGCTGTGCAAAAGGCCGGCGGCATTGCTCTTGCCATTCCGCCCATGCCGGATGAAGATTTGCAGGCATTAGTGGGCAAGCTTGATGGGCTCGTTTTAATCGGCGGGCGCGACTATTCTCCCGAGCGTTATGGAGAGGAAGCCTGCCCTAAAGTTGACCTAGTTGAAACAAGTCGCGAAGACTTTGATTTTCGTCTTATAAATATGGCGCTTAAAGATACGGCCATGCCCATACTGGGAATTTGTGCCGGCTGCCAACTGCTCAACATCGCCCTTGGTGGGACTCTCATTCAGGACATACCATCAGAGGTAAAAGATTCGTCAGTACATCACAGTTTGCCACCGGGCAAAACATTGAAAGATTTTGCCGAAGGCTTCATGAGGCATCCGGTAAATATTTTTCCAGACAGCCTTTTGTCCACTATGTATCCAAAACAGTTGGACGTGCCGACGTCACATCATCAAGGTATTAAAGAATTAGGCAAAGGCTTGAAAGCAACCGCCAATGCCGATGACGAAATAATCGAAGCATTGGAATTACCTAGTCGACCATTCACGATAGGTGTGCAATGGCACCCCGAGCGTGATTATGTAGGAAACAAAAATTTGTTTGAGGGATTCGTCAAAGCTTGCAAAACTAAAAACACAACGCAAGCATGCGCGGGGAAATTGTCATGACAAATAATCAAAATCGTAATGTGCTGGTAACAGGTGGCGCTGGTTTTATCGGCAGCCATTTAGTCGACTACTTGT
>SBAT01000380.1 GCA_005240105.1 Chloroflexota bacterium | reverse complement strand
TTGAGCTGCACAAGCTCGATGAACAAGTCAAAAACTGGAAACAACAAATGACCGCTGCCGAATGGAAGCGGTTGTATGTTGTGGTTAGTGATGTGCATATGGCGCGTGAAAGAGAACGCTACATGCAATACTTCCTATTTATGCTAAATGAGAAAGAGGAAGGAAAACACGTAATCTTTGCTGAAGGAGTAAGAGGCGAGGAAGATTGTATGAAGTTGCTGGCCTCACATATTACTGACGAACTTGCCTCAGACTATTTCTTCAATGATCCAATGCGCATGCATCGCGACTTTCTGTCTGATGGGGCAACTTTATTTTTGCAACGTCACTACAAATATTTCTTGGTGACGCCCAAATCCAAGGCGAAGCGATAACCAATTAGCTTGTAAATCATTTTTGCAACAAGAATGCTTGGCGCGCGCAGCCCTTGCAGCGGCACGAATTCCACGACGTCGGCTGCTACGACGTTCTTGCGTACGCATAGGTGTTTGATGATTTCCATCAAGGTATACCAACTCATGCCGCCTGGTTCCGGATACTTGGTTGCCGGCATGAGAGCCGAATCAAGGGCTCCGACGTCAATAGTCAAATAAACATTATCCGACAGTGAGCCCAAGATCTCGTTGATGTTCCACCTGTCTTGATGGCGGGCCCAGAATATATTGATGTCCGGTTCTTTCTTCTCCATCCATTCGGCTTCGTCGGAGTTCAAATTTCTAATGCCGACTTGCGTCACGTTTGGCTTTGGCAACATTTTGTAGAGGTTGTAGCCCACTGAATCCAATTTAAATGGCGAGCCGTTTTTGGGCACCGTCAAATCAGGTCGAGCATCTATTTGTAATATGGAAAGGTCCTTGTGTTGTTTGATGCAGGCTGCTACTGAAGCCAGGCTGACTGAATGTTCGCCGCCTAATATAATCGGAAATTTCTCCTTCTTGATCAAGGAGGAAACAATTTCTGTTAACGGCTCGAAAGGCTTTTTTGTTTCTTCCGTCGGTGCTTCAAGACTTACTGGTGATAAAGTTTCGATGCCAATCTTACCAGGCTCAACCCAAAGTTCTTCATCAAATAATTCCAGGTCCTGACTGGCAGCCAGAATTGCTTCTGGACCAGACGCGCTGTTGTTACTCTCATCGGGTGAGCGATCGAAGGGAACTGGCACAATTGCCACTTTTGCCTTCTCGGGATTGGAATATTCTTCCGGTAGGTTGAAGTAGCGTTTTTCTGGCTCTTGCATTATCAGCTACACGTTGGGAATTGCCTCGTTGTTCTTATACCACCAAAAACAACACTTGTCCTCATTGGTATAGAGTAAGAAGTATTGTGTAATCAAATTGATAGGTCTGTTAGAGATACTATAAAACATCGTAGAAAATGGAAAAATTTTTGAGACGGGCAACCAAACTGGAAGGCAGGCGACTACTAATTGCTGTTGTTGCTGCTGTTGTGTCTCCGGTTATTCTGTTGCATTTGATATATCGAGCTTCAGACAACTGGCTTGTCTTCAATGATTTGCCGGCATTTTACGCTGCTGCAAAACTTGTCCTAGCCGGTCAGGCTGCCTCAGTTTATCGTCTGGATACAATGTTCGACATGCAGCATCAAATATTTCCTGGTTTGGGAGAAAGGGCTCTGCCCGTTCCTCATCCGCCTTTTGCTTTGTTCACTATTGCGCCAATTGGATTGTTATCTCTCCACTCATTGTTTGATGTATGGACGGCGATACTGTTTGTCTCGTTGATTGCCAGTGTTGTTGTGCTGTGTCTTACATTTCACTTGTCGCTTAAATCTTCTCTGTGGATTTTTGCCGTTCTTTGCATTTACGCACCGACTTGGGAAAGTTTGCGTATTGGACAATTGTCGCCGGTAATACTTTTGATGCTTTCGGTGGCAGTGTGGGCGATAAAGTCGAATAAGTTCTGGCTGGCTGGAATGATGTTGGCGTTGGCTTTTGGTAAACCCCAGGATGTTTTGCCATTGCTTATATTTTTTGCCGGTGTTGGCAGATGGAAAGAAATTAAATGGTTCCTGGTGTTTTTAGCCATAATGACAATTGCGTCCATGATGCTGTTTGGAGTTGACAGTTATCTTAACTGTTTACGCTTTTTAGTGAACCCCTATCGTGAGGTATGGCTACAGCCACAGATACACGCGACTGTTAGAGGGCAATTGTTGCGGATCTTTCCCGTATATTCGCCAGCCGTAAATACCTTCTGCAGCGCACTGATGTTAATGATCTGTGGGGCAATTTTTGTAATGGGCCGAAGGTACAAAAATTCTGCTCATTGGCTTGAGTTTGGTTTGATTGTAGTACTGTCACTTGGGCTTTTCTTTTCGCCGCACTTGTACAACTATGAATTGTTGTTGCTGTTGTTGTCGGTGATACCATTGTTGGCTATCAAGGCAAAGAGGAGTTGGAAATTGACGGCTTTGTACTGTCTTGTCCCGTTTCTTATGCCGATTTATATCCCAATCCACTACGAGTATATTTTGGAAGGCGGCATAATCAACCCGCTCTTTTTTGCTTTGGCAATGTATGTCGGCGTCGTTGCCGTCGGTTTTAGGAAGAATGTTGAACCCCTTAAAGGTGAAAAAGCGGCTTAGTATACGAACCGAAGTTCTCTAGCAAGCCGCTTTTCGATTTACCATAAGCACATGTGCTTAAGAACATAGTGCGGAGATGATCCGCCACGCACTCTTTCGCAGATCTCCGGATTTTTGATAAATCCGGACGTTAGGCCTTTCTTGCCCATCTGTTCTCTCAGAATGAGAGAAATAGTTCTTAGACGGAGCATGTGTCCAAGAACTCCGTGGTCGTTTTCCGTGTCATCGACAAAGGTGATGCCAGGAATGACCGGTGGATTGTGAGCCTGGCCAAGGCGAGGGTGTTTGTTGTCCACGCCAAATTCGCGAAACGCTTCTGACAAGCGTAGTGGAAGATCTTTGTCCGATACCAGGACGTACACCTTGTGCGCGCTTGCCTTGACGATGTCAGCATAGCAATTGATAAACTCTTGCGTATCGAGATCTGGTGATACCAGAAAGATAGAATGGAGTTTTTCAGGCTTGCCGAGCGCCTTGTGATAGCGATTCAAAAGTGCAGCGAGCAAAAGCGGCGCGCCCAGACTGTGCGTAACGGCTACCACCTTGTCGGCTCCGCCGGCAGCAAGAATGTCTAGTTGCAGCTGCTCTTCTGACGCCGGAACCGACGCATTGTTGTTGGCAATGTCAGCCACATAGGCAGAAACAAACGGTTTTCCGTGGGAAGGCCAGCTCATTTCTGAAACAGCAAAGCCAAGGCTATGTAAGCCTTCGGACAATGCCAATGCATGCATGTGTCCGTTGAGTGACGAGGTATCAAACCCATGGCGGAAACTAGCCACAAACTTGAGGTTGTTGCTTAACATGTACGCCGACAGGTTGGACACATAATCGTTGCTTGAGCCAAGCAGCTCAGGCTGCCAGACTCCGGGTGCTTCCAAACCCAAGACGTATTTGGCAAACCACGGGTACTTGCAGAAGTGCAGTTCTAATTCAGTCAGTTGTCTGCCGGTTGAGACCGTGCCGGCAAAGCGAGTGAAGTTTATCAGATTAACTGCAGGTTCGTGACCAAAGAAATCCTGTCGTGCGGAAGTCGGATATTTCTTCAGGGGATCAGGCTTGACTCCGGACAGCAACGAACGATTGGTAGAAACATGAATAATTGCTTTGTGTAGCATAAGAGTCACCTCGGAATTATTTGGGTGTTACGGGAGCGCATCCCACAAAGCCAAAGCGGCAAAAGCAGCGTTGTGAACAAACTTGCCGGCAAAAGTTTTGGATGGAACTTTACTCAAGACTTTTCCAGCCAGAGACAAGCGGCGCTCATGGCTGAAGAGGGAGTGAAGTTCGGACTTTTGCTTATCAACTAACTCCAAAATGGCTTGCCCAAGCATTAATGCTGAGGGTATGCCGTCAGTAACTGCTGTAATTAGAGTGTTGTTGCTTGTAAGTTGCCTTGCTGCCAATACAGGCATCCCGTCAAAGGGAACCGTGAGACTGGCTCGCCAGGCGTGTTCAATAACAGGCAGTTCAAAAGCGTGATGCTCTTGCGCCCACTGGTACAGTTTGCTTATTTGGCTGTTGTCGGCCGGCAATGGAGTATTCGGAACAAGTCCCGGAGCGTCCATGCCGCCGACAAGAATGCGGCCATCGGGCAAGTAACGTCCGTAATGATAGAGTTGCAGCGAGTCCCAGAAGTTGATGCAACTCTGAGACAAGTCTTTCTCTGTGGGTTTAGTTACAAAAATATGACCATTGGCAGGAATCAGCAAACGACGAAAGTGCTCCAATTCACTTGAGCTGGATGCTTTCATGCCTTGACTGCAAATCAGGTTGTTTGCAATTACCTGATGCGGGCCGACATTGACAATGAATTGTCCGCCGGCATACTGCCAGGAATCCACGGGGGTTTTTTCGAATACTTCTCCACCATAGGATTCGATCTGTTTGACAAAGCTTACAAGCAGCTTTACCGGGTGCACGGCATGTTCGTTTCCCATTTGGAAAGCAGAACTAAATCCAGTTAGAGATTTGGGAATTTCGTTTTTCTCGAGGAATTGTGCCGGCGAGTCGAACTTGTTTAGAGTTTCAACCTCTTCGATAAAGCTTTTTCTGTGACGGGCTTTTGCGCCAAGGCATATGGAATTGCCGCTTTGCCAGTCGCAGTCTTGCCCAAGCAGCAACTGATGTGATTTAAGCAAATCTACGAGCTGATTGGCGATGAATTTCGCTTTGTCGTAACCGAATGCGGACTCAAGGATGCTCAATTCGACAGTGGTGTCTTTGGAAAGAATTCCTGCACACCAGCCGGTGCTTCCTTCGCCAAGCCGTGCTGCTTCAAGGACTACAACACTCTTGCCTGACTGGGCCAAGCGAAAGGCGGCAGCAAGGCCAGTTATGCCGCCGCCAATAATTGCTGTATGACACCGCTTGTTTTCGCTTAGTTGTTTGAGATGGGAAGGACGGTCGATGCGCCAGGCAGGAGCAACCGACCATCCCTGTGTATTAGGGTTTGACATAATTGCTCCTTAGCAGCTTTAACGCTGCTTGTTTTGCACTCTGCTTGGGCTGCAAAAGAACATCGGGTGCAATGCCCTTCTTGTGAATGCATGTGTTGGACACAGGCAAGCTCCACTGCGCATACGTATAACGAAGCGTTGTCTCTGAAGGCAGTTTTTTCAGGTCCTGGCAGACACCTTTTCCAAGCGTGACTCTTCCTACAAGTGTCGCGCGCTTGTGTTCTTGCAAACAGCCGACAAACATTTCCGAGGCAGAGGCTGTGTCCCCGTTGACCAGAATTACAATCGGAATGTCCTGACTAATTGCTTGCTCATGCTGTTCCGACAAGGCTCCCGTATTTACCGAACTGTACTGTCCTTTGGTTATTCGCAAAGGAACAGTGCTTCGTAAGGTAGGAGAGTCTTGCGTGACGATGGTGCAGAAGAGTCCTTCCGTCAAGAAGAACGAGGTTGTGTGGATAGCTTCGTCGATCCAGCCACCGCGATTGTCCTGCAAGTCGATTATCAACGCTTTTGCGCCGTGCAATTTTTGCAGAGCGGCAAAAGTTTCCTTGGCCGCATTTCTGGAGCCGAAGGTGGTGATTTGTAAATAGCCAATGTTGTCTTCCAAGAGCTCGCAAGTAACGATGCCCGTTTTCTTGCTTTCGACTTCTTTGTCGGAAGTTTCCTTGCTATCGAGGAAGAAAGTGTATCGGTCTTGCAGCGACTTCACGAGCTCTTTGATGGCAGACTCGGTTTCCGAAAGTGACGTGAGTTTGCCGTCGAACTTATGCTGCCAGGTGTTCCAATCGCCCATGTTCTGCCTGAAGAAATATCTTTCGTTCAAAGCGCTCCATGCCTGCTGGTACATGCACTCATAAGTCTTCTGGTTTGATTGGGCGGCTTGCTGGTCGATAACTAGACAAGCGTCACGCAATTCAGGAGCGGGGGAAATGCCATATTCTGCAAAGCAGGAATTTGGCAGGGCGAAGAAAAATAGCGCCATCAAAATGGCGACGAAAGATTTATGAGGGCTCATGATGGACCTGCCCTTGCCGACGGCAATTGTTGTTTGTGAGGCGCTTGTTGCTAGACGACAAAACACCCACCGACACAATTGGTCAGTAGATGTTTGGAGATTGTTAGCTGCTGGTGATTTGGTTTGCTAAACGGATAAATTTAATAGAAAGAGAATTTGACTTATAAGGCAACTTAGCGAATACAAGTTCTAATTAGCAATGCATGTTTAATAGCCATAGTTAGGCAGGCGCTAAAACAGCGGCCCGGTGTGATTGTTTATGGTTCGTAAAGCTAGCGAGAGCCCTTTGCAACAAGTTATCGGAGCGATTCTTCCAGGGCTATTTTGGCGCTAACCGACGGGTCGCGTCTCTTGATAATCATCGGTGTTTGCAAAACAATCTCGGTTGATCCGACAACTTTCTTGCGCCCACCTGGAACAACAACAGAGTTTTTTGGTACTCGGCCGTAATACTCTTTGCCTGAATCCACGTCGATAATTGGTGTGCCGGCAGTAATAATTGTGCCGGCGGCAATTACCGCATTTTCTTCGACCAGACAGCCCTCGTAGATGCCGCAGCTGCCGCCGATGAAGGCGTTGTCCTCGATGATTACCGGAAGCCCTCCGGGTGGCTCAAGAACCCCGCCAATAATTGTGCCGGCACCGAGGTGAACATTCTTGCCGATGCGTGCGCAGGATCCAACGAGCACGAGGGAGTCGACCATCGAGCCGCTATCAACATAGCCGCCGATGTTGATGAAGCTTGGTGCCATGATAATCACGCCGGGTGCTACATATGAACCATGTCTTGCTGAAGAATAAGGCACGATGCGGTTGTTGTCCGCCCAGTTATGTTTCAAAGGAATCTTGTCTTGAAACTTTCCGTCTTCCATTTTTTCAATAGGCTTTAGACGAAAATAGAGAAGAATTGCCTTCTTGACCCAGGCGTTGACTTGCCATTGCCCATCGATTTTGTCGACAACTGTCAGGCGTCCTTCATCCAGGGCAGCAATTACTTCTTCAATGGTTTTGAGGGCATTGTCCGGTAGTTTTGCATCGTTGAACCAGGCCTCTATCTGGTTGGCAATGGTATCAGTTGGGCTCATTTGATCTCCTTTGTCGAAAGAAGGCGCGCGGCAGTTTCGGCAAGTATTGCCGAGCCGATATAGAGCCCAGATTCGTCAATGTCAAAAGTTGGACTGTGGTGAAGTCGGCGATCGCCTTTGATTTCTCCGCCGAGGAACATGAAAGCACCTGGCGCAGCTTCTGCGAGAAGCGAAAAGTCTTCGCTCCAGGTCTTTGGTGGAATGTCGACAACATTTTCTGAGCCGATCAAATCGCAAGCAGCTTTTCGCATAATGGCCGCAACTGAGGCATCGTTAATCGTGGCAGGATAGCCTAATTCCCATTCGAGCCTGTAGTCGCCGCCAAAGTTGCGTGCCAGCGAACAAGCTTTTTCTAGTTCTTCCATGAGCTTGCTGCGCGTGGTTTTGTTGAAACTACGTAAAGTGCCAAGCAGTTCGACATAATCGGAGATAACATTGCCTCGCACTGAGGAACTTTTGACCGAGCCGACTGTAATTACGGCCGGATCTAGAGCAGAAACCTTGCGCGAAACAATTTGTTGTATTGCTTGAATGACCACGGAAGAAAGATAGACGGAATCAATTGTTGTCTCCGGATACGCTCCGTGACCACCTTTGCCGGTGATTGTAATTTTGAAAACGTCGGCGGCGGCCATTGTCGGTCCTGTCAATATGCCTACTTTGCCGGCTTCTAAAGACGCATCCATGTGCAGACCAATAACGGCTGATACGCCCTTCATGGCGCCGTCTTCAATCATGCGCATAGCGCCGGATTTGCCTTCGCTGTCGGAATATTCTTCTGCCGGCTGCATGAGGATACGCACGCAGCCGTCTGGTTTTGCTCTTGCTAAAAGTTCGGCAGTGGTTAAAACGCAGGATACATGCGCGTCATGCCCACAAGCATGCATGATATTGGCGTTTTTTGATTGGTAGGGCGTGCCTGTTGTCTCTTGGATGGGCAACCCGTCCATATCCGCTCTCACAGCTACCGTGTAGCCTGTGCCGAGATTAGCTACAACACCTGTTTTGCCGACGCCAGTTTTTATTTCATATCCCAGTGCGCTTAGCTTTTCCGCAGCTAACTTTGCCGTGTCTTTTTCTTGGAAGCTTAGCTCAGGATGTTGATGAATATGTCTGCGCAAGCTGACAATGTCAGATTGCTTGAGTTTTGCTTCGGCAAGAAATGATCCTGATTTTGTTTGTTGCATGCTCAATAGTTCAATTAGCTAAAAAAGTTAGGTTTGCTACCTGGGACGCCGGGTTTGAATGAAGAAAGTGCCTCTTCAATAAGACGCCCGGCAATTTTCAATACTGCGGTAGCGATTGCTTCTGCTTGTTCTGGCGTGAAGGAAGCGCCGGTTTCCTCGGCAACTCTTAAAACCATTTGCTCGGCTTCAGACTTCAGCATAAATGCCTCCTGAGAGAATGACTCCATGAGTTTAGCGCAAAAAACAAGTTTGTTCACAGTAGGGACACAACTTTGTTGACAACGATATACTTGTGATCGGGGGACTACGACATGCCTGATGCAGTAAAACCGGCGTTGTTAGAGGTGGAGCGCAAGTTCCGAATCACGGACGCCGTGGCCTGTGGACTTCCCGAAAAGCTCTTGTCCTTTGGCTTTCAGCCCTTTGGTGAAACCTTCATGAAGGACACGTTTTTGCCAACTGAGAATCCCTCTGACATGTTG
>SBAT01000006.1 GCA_005240105.1 Chloroflexota bacterium | reverse complement strand
TTGTTGATGTGATTAGCTCCTATCAGGAAGCAATCGATTACATCAAGTCACCGGCACTGGCAAATTGTGATTGCGTATTGCTTGATTTGCAGTTGCCGAAATCACCTGGTGATAGAACCGTCAACTCGCTTGCCGGCATTCAAATTCTGGAACAACTCAGGCACACATGCAATTTCTACAAGACGGTAATTGTCCTGACTAATTCAAAAGCACAAGCTGACGGCGAAAGGGCATTGGCTGCAGGGTGTGATGGTTATTTGTGCAAACGGGCTCGAATTGCCGATGTGCCATCAATGCTCTCTGAGCTCAAGATGGCCATTCGAGGCGATGTAATTATCGTCGCCGCTCAAATGCGCCATGTATTTCTCAGGGATGACATTTCAGCCAAGGAAGCACGAATGCTTGATCTTCTAGTTATGGGCAAAAGCTGGTCGGAGATAGCTCACGAACTGGGCTATAAGACATCCAAGGCAGCGGCCAACATCGGCGACCGGGTCTTCGACAAATTACTATCGCCTCAGGATTTAGCGCTTGTCGCCGCTGAAGGCGGCAAAAAGCGCTTGAAAGCAGTAGAAGTATGGCTATCCCGGAAAACGCTATCTACTAAATAAGAAGCCAATCGCCCATTTAGATATTGATCAAATATGCATGACAACTGGCTTTTACTGACATCCAGCAATCTCTTTACTTTTGCAAAAAGTGTCTTAGAATGTTAAGAAATTGTTGAGGTTACTGCATTCGAGAAAGGAGATGAATCATTAAGAGCAAGGTTAAACCTTGCTTATTCATTGTTCAAAATTTGGCTATAGCTTTTACACTAATGACAACTTTAAGTTGGTTGGAGTAAAGGCCATGCGTAAGCAAGTCAAGTTCAAGCTGTTTGTAGCAGTTAGCACAGGAATCATCCTGTCTCTGGGGTTAATGACCGCAGGACATGCAGGTCCCAGCCCTAGCGTTTATGACAATCTTATGCGTTCCAGAGACGCTTTATTGAATCAACGAGCCTATTTGCAAAAAGCACTTGATGGATTAAGCCAAGAACTGAATGACCTCAATGACAAAATCGGCCGCGTGCGGGACTATCTGGGTCAAAACGATCAAGCACTGCGGGATGTAGACAGAGCGCTGAGACAGGCCGGTTATTAAAATCAAAGCTCTTATAAGTGGATGGAGGTTGAAGGCAAAGTATGGCAAGAGCAAGCAAGCTAGCGATAGCACTTTTACTAGGATTGGCATTTACCACCAGCAATGTTATGGCTGGAGAGACCAATACGGACAATTCCAAAACGACTGAACCGACTAAGGTAGCGCCAGCATTATCTATGAATAGCTGTGAGGCTAAATGTATCGAGCCGCACGCAGCATGTGCGGAATCGGCAAAAGTAATTGATACCCTGCAGGAATTAGCCAATGCCGTCAACAAACATGACCTGACTGCAATTGCTGAATACTTAGATGACAGCGTCACAACCTTTGATGAAGGCAGCAAGAAATTGGTTGTCGGCAAAGAAGCCGTACTTGCTGATTTGAAAACTAAACTCGATCGCTTTGCCCTGACAGGTGACAATCCACTTCTGTCTTATACGATTGTCCATCCGTACGCACAAGTTAGCGGCAATACTGCCGTTGTTACCTTCACAGCTCTACGTGAATTTGGCGGCACCAATCCACACAAGGAAAAGTGCAATGCCACAGACGTATTTGTGAAAGTCGGCGACAAGTGGAAGAAGCTCCACTACCGCGGACGCTGGAAGAAGTTGAGTTAAAGACTAAACAGCAATTTCTAAAAGGGGGTTCTAAGAAGAGCCCCTTTTTAATTTCCGAACTCCTTCCTTTGTCATTTCTCCGCTACGGATGCGAAGCATCCGTAGCGGAGAAATCTTCCGTGCCGAATCCACCTAGCCCGTCGTCTCGAGATGCTCCGGACACCTGCGTAAGATTTCTCGACTTCGGCACCTACGGTGCCTTCGCTCGAAATGACAAAGGGTACGTTATTTCTTTAGCTCAACTGGAACGCTGGCAGGCGCCGCGGCCGGCACACTCAACTTGTCTACCTTGTCCGTCAAAGTCGTAACCTGCGATCGCAACGACGAGATTTCCATTACTTGCGGCAAGAGAACGCCAACAGCTAACGCAGCTGCTATCACAACAGCAACAACTATTATTGTCGTCGACCGAGTGATAAGCGGAGCCAAGGCAGCCGGACCGGCTTTACTTAACGACTCCAACATCTTCACCTTCTCGTCAACAGTCTTAGATAACGGCGCAATGTTCTTATTAATTTGAGAGCGGAATTGCTCCAATTCTTTTTCCAAATGCTTGCCGAAATGATCAAGCTCCTTATGTGTCGACTCTTGAGCCGACTTTGAAGTGGCGTCGATTTTAGTTCTAGCTTCGTCAACTTGCGTTGTAAATTTATCGATAACCTTGGCAAATGTCTTTTCCTGCGCAGCAGATGCATCTTGAACCGAACGCTGCAACGCCGAGATACGACCTGTCAAAGCATTCGCCAAATTATCCGCATTTTGCTTGAGCATCAAATCAATTTCGCTCTTGGAGTAAGTGGCGTATCTAACCCCGGGTTCGGCAC
>SBAT01000307.1 GCA_005240105.1 Chloroflexota bacterium | reverse complement strand
TGCGTGACCCTTTCCTTGAGAAGTCGGGCTCTTCCGTCTTTCAGTATGACCTCAACAGCAAAGTTTTGCTCCTTCATTTCGTCGGCCTTGAGGATTAGATCGACCACTGTTTTTAAGGCATCCTGATCAGTTCCCAATTCATCCATAAGCTTCGATTGCAGATCATCGATGTCCTGAGCCTGGCTCATCAATCTTTCGATAGCCTCTTTGACTCTTTGGTTAACAGGGTCGACAAGGCTGTCACCCGACATTATGTCCACCACACGCCTTTGATCATCTTCACTGGTCATGTACAAAGCCAATAGCTGGCGCTCCGCCTCAAAACATCCAGATGGCAATGCCTTCTGACGGGGTAATGCTTGTCTTGAAGGCATTTGTGCGCGGGCAATACCAGACTGCAGGCGAAATTGTCTGACATCTGATAGAAGATCTTCCTCACGGATGTTGAGCCTCGCGGCCCATTGACGGATGTACTCACCACGAGCAACTGAGTTCTTAATTACCGCAAGAATAGGCACGAGCAATTTTGCTGCTTCGATTTTTCCAGTGTGGGTGGCAAGGTTGCAGGCAACTACGGCACGATCCAATTGGTAGTCGGTGAGTAGTGGGGCATCCTTGATCGCTGTCGCAAAAGCTTCAGGACCGCCTTCAGGCGCTGCGGCTCGCAAACATTCATCGGGATCCTTACCGCCCGGCACGCGAATAACTCTCAACTGAATGCCTATGCCTTCAGCAATCTGGTTAAGTGTTTCAATTCCGCGCTCAACAGCCTTTTGACCGGCATCATCAGCATCAAAGGAAAGATAAACCCGTTTGGATTCGGTATGCCTGACAAGCAATTTTGCCTGGCGTTCGGTCAGCGCTGTTCCCAAAGTTGCAACAGAGTTATTGAAACCAAATTGATGCAAAGCAATGGCATCAAAATATCCTTCAACAACAATCACTGAATCCTCTTTCCGAATAGCATCCTTGGCCACATTCAGTCCAAACAGATGCTGCCCCTTGGTGTAGATAGGACTTTCAGGCGAATTGATGTATTTGATTTCGCCATCAACAAACGTTCTGCCACCAAACGCAATCACTCGTCCCTGGTCATCAGATATAGGCACCATCAATCGGTGGCGGAAAAGATCATAATAAGAATTCGTGTCTTCTTTGTGTCGTACCAGCCCTGCTTCAGCCAAAGTTGCCGGACTAACCTTATTGGCATTGGTCAAATACTGGATCACACTATCCCAAGTATTGGGCGCATAACCAATGCGAAATTGCTGAATTATCTCGTCTGTAATGCCACGACGCTTCAGGTATTCGCGAGCAATAGCTCCTTGCTTCTCGTCCTGCAACATGCGCATGTAAAATTCAGACGCTTGCTGATAGAGCATCAGTATTAGCGAACGGCGATCGTGCTCCTGGCGCTGCTCTTGTGTTTCCACCAGTTGCACACCGTAGCGCTCGGCTAAATTTTTCACCGAGTCAATGAAATCGAGTCCTTTGACTTTCCGTGTAAAGGCAATAACATCGCCAGCCTCACCACAGCCAAAGCATTTGTATATGCCTCGCTCGGGATTGACTATAAAAGACGGTGTCTTTTCATTGTGAAACGGGCAAAGTCCTTTGAGATGCTTGCCGGCCCGCTTGAGCACAACCGTGTCGCCAACAACTTCCAGGATATTAGCCCGGCTTTTAACTTCAGCAATGACCTCGGAAGTTATACTGCTCAAAAACTACCCCTTGCCAAAATCAGATCCGCTGCTAGATCCCATGAGGTTGGAAACCCGTCAGGATAAGCATGTATTTTCATCGAGTTTATAACAGATCTTGGCTTCCGGTGGGTTAAATTCGCCGCCAAAAAATGCTTTACTCAGGTGAGTTCATCACGGGACCAACCTTGGCAAAACAAAACGCCTCCCTTACAAGTTTGTCACTCTTCCTCTGGGCAATAGCAGAAGGAGCATTTTTCTTTGTTTTGCCGGATGCACTGTTGGCTCCGCTCGCGGCGAAATATCCTCACAACTGGTTCAAATTAGTCGGCATCTGTATTTCCGGCACCCTTGTCGGCTCGCTTGTACCCTTCCTTTTGGCAAAGTATGACCCCGCTGCCGGTTACTACTTGCTGCAAAACATTGCCTTTGTCAGTCAGGCAAAAATCGACAGAGTTGCTTCCACGCTTAACGATTTGGGCTATTTGTCCTTTCTGCTTCAGCCTTTTAGCCTAATTCCGCTTAAGGCTTTTGTCTTCGAAGCCAGCAAGGCCAATTACTCTCCCTACGCCATTTTTTCAATAATTGTTCTTGGTCGGGCGCTGCGCAACCTGATAGTTGCCTTTGTCGCCAGTCGTATTGGTCTAAAATTTGCTACTCAATTGCAGAGCAACCGAACCGGCTATCTAGCCATTTGGATTTTCTTCTGCGCCTGTCTAGTTGGCTCAGCGATGCTTGCCCCATAACCATTTAGTTATTACGGTTAAATTTTTGATCTCTTGATCTCCGAAACCACCCCCTATTGGCATCTATCATTTTGTTTCATTGCGATTATTGAAGAGATAAACGAAATGGTGTTTTTGGCTATCTCCTTCTGGGTTAACATTAGCTCTGGCTTTCCAAGCCGCTCCAATGCCTTGCGTAAAAGGTGCTGAATGCCATGAAAACTTTGATCAAGAACGGGCGCATTGTTACCGCGGTAGATGACTACTACGCCGATATCCTCATTGAAGACGAAAAAATTAGCGTCATCGGCACTTCGCTCACAATGGAAGCCGACAAAATTATTGATGCCAAAGGCAAGCTTGTAATTCCGGGCGGCATTGATGCCCACACGCACTTGGACATGCCTTTCGGCGGCACAACATCAGCCGACGACTTCGAAACGGGCACGCGAGCGGCGGCTCACGGCGGAACGACAACAATCATCGACTTTGCTATTCAAAACAAAGGGCAAGCAATAGTTGAAGCGCTGGATATCTGGCACAAGAAAGCTGCCGGCAAAACAGCAATTGACTATGGCTTCCACATGATTGTCACTGATTTCACTGACGATCACATCCCGGAAATGAAGCAGATGATCGACCGCGAAGGCGTCACAAGCTTCAAATTGTTCATGGCTTATCCGGGTGTATTGCTCGCAGACGACGCCACTATTTTTCGCGCAATGTCTGTAGCCGGTGCTCGCGGTGGGCTCATCTGCATGCACGCCGAAAATGGTGTTGTAATCAATGAAATTGTGCGCAACGCATTAGCCAAAGGTTATACCGCTCCGAAATACCACGCGCTCACTCGTCCAACCAAGGCGGAAGCCGAAGGTGTGTACCGCTCAATTGCTCTTTCCGAAATGGCCGAGTCACCTGTCTATATAGTGCACTTGAGCTGCTACGACGCGCTGAAGAAAGTCAAAGAAGCTCGTGACGAAGGTGTACCTGTCTTTGCTGAAACCTGCCCACAATATCTCTTCCTCGACTATAGCTACTATGAGAAGGAAGGATTTGAAGGCGCCAAGTATGTAATGACACCAGCGCTCAGAGAAAAGTGGAACCAGGAAGAACTTTGGACAGGTCTGCGCATGAATGACCTGCAGACTGTGTCTACAGATCACTGTCCCTTCTGCTTCAAAGACCAAAAACACTTAGGCAAAGACGACTTCAGCAAGATACCAAACGGTGGACCCGGTGTCGAAAACCGCATGAGCCTGGTGTATAACGGCGGGGTCGTCCAGGGAAGAATCAACTTGAACCGCTTTGTGGAAATAACATCCACATCGGCAGCAAAAATATTTGGTTTATTCCCACGCAAGGGAACTATTGCACCAGGATCTGACGCCGATATCGTTATCTTCGATGCCGACAAGAAGATGACCATCAGCGCAGCCCACCACCACATGAATGTGGACTACAACTGTTATGAAGGCATGGAAGTTCAAGGGGTTCCAGAAACCGTCTTGTCTCGTGGTAAGGTCGTAATAGAAAACGGCAAATACACGGGCAAAGCCGGAGACGGTCAATTCCTGAAACGCTCTACTGTAAATTTAGGACCAACAAAGGCACAAGAAGATGGCAAATTCAGCATCGTCAATCGCGAACCAAGGGAAGCTAGGAGGCTCAGTGAAATCAAGTTACACGTGTGAGTTCAACAAAATGCTCACAGAAGAGCGCAACCCAAAGACTATGGATTTGGATGTGCTCAATACGCTGGACCTCGTGTCACGTATTCAGAGCGAAGACTTATTGGTTGCCCAAGCAGTCAACAAAGTAATACCGGATATTGCCCGCGCCGTTGACCTCATCGTCGACAAGTTGCGCGCCGGCGGCCGCCTCATTTACTTTGGTGCCGGTACAAGCGGCAGACTCGGAGTGCTCGATGCATCCGAGTGCCCACCAACATTCGGCATCGATGCCAATCTGGTAACTGCTTACATTGCCGGCGGCAAGGAAGCAATGTTCCAAGCATTTGAAAACGCCGAAGATTCCCAGTCTTCCGGCATGGCTGATGCAACCAACGCCAACATCACCGACAAAGATGTTGTAGTCGGCATCACAGCCAGCGGCAGAACTCCCTATGTCCAAGGCGCCTGCGACAAAGCACGCGAACTTGGAGCAAAGATAATTGCCGTCGTTAACAACCCCAATTCCGAATTGGAATCAATTGCCGATGTAGCCATTGTTGCTCCCGTCGGACCAGAAGCTTTAACTGGCTCAACAAGAATGAAAGCCGGTACTGCGCAAAAGATGATCTTGAACTTAATCTCTACTTGCTCGATGGTGCGCTTAGGCAAAGTCTACGAAAACTTGATGGTTGACTTAAAACCAACCAATGAGAAGCTGCGCGAAAGAGCCTTGATGATCATTAGCAGTCTTGCCGATGTCCCACGCCACATCGCCGAAGGTGCTCTTGTTGCGTCCCACTACAACGCTAAAACTGCCATCCTCATGGTCAAGCGCAAGCTGGGCAGACAACAAGCCGAAACACTGATCAACAAATCAGCTGGCTTCTTGCGTCAAGCGCTCGAAGAGCAATAAAGAGATGTACGTCTTTTGATTCAGTCTTTGACAGCAATTTTGTTGTTTTGTAGCACCACGGTTGTTTCAACTTCCCATGCCTTGGGTGAAACAATTTCAGCTAGCACAGCCATTTGTAGCTTTCGTTCGCATAAAATTCTTCAACACGTTAATGGTATTGACCATCCCGGAACCAAAACCGGAGATTCTATAGTTGCGAAAGAGGATGGAAAAGTTATTTATACCGGTTGGTATGGCGGATACGGGCGAATAATTCTCATAAAAACAAATAGTTACCTGCCTACTTTATATGCTCACCTGGCAAAAGTTATGGTTACAAATGATCAATTGATTCAAAAAGGACAACAAATAGGAATCTATGGATTCAGGCCAAACTTCTCAACTCTATTCGAAGCGAAGGATCAGGATCGATCAGAACTATTGGGAACGGTACTGAACGAAGCATTCTCATCTCAGGCATTCCAGTAAGAAAATTGCCAACAGAACTAACCTGAGCTACGCTTCGATGGTGATTGCTTAGATTTGGTTTCGAGCTTGGCGATTCGTTTTTCTAAAGCATCAAGCCTGTCTTCAGCATTCGCCTTGCTGTAGAAATCAGAAGTCCGTTCCTTGACGAACAAATCCGTATTGGTCGAAGAAGTTGAACGAGCCTGCTGCCCACGACGCGGGCTGACTTTGGCTTGCTCATGAGCTATCCGCTCGCTAACCCATTCGCGCAACATTGTGCCCATATGCGTTTCATTCTCAGCCGCAATTTCAAATAGTTTGACGATTTTGTCGGCCTCTAGACGAAATTGAACTAATTCCTTTTTGGCTACCGATGCACGCGATCTAGCAGCCATCTCAAGTTTGCGCATTTGTAATTGTTTGTCTGTTAATTTAGGCATTATTGCGTTCAACCTATCTTGCATCACGCTATTTCTGTGTTATATTACAAGTGTACTACTACTGCAATACACTGTCAACAAGGTGAGCCAAATGAAATTAATTAATCCCGAAGATACTTTGCTACTCGTTTGAGGTCACAAATTGTGACCTCAAACGTTGATTTGAGGTGAAATCAGTGAAGAAAATACTGTCTCCTAGTGACATTCCTCTGACATCTCGGATTCACATTGTACGCGGTCAGAAGATCATGCTTGACGCTGATTTGGCGGAGCTTTACGGCGTTTCGACCAAGGTATTTAATCAATCTGTAAAGCGAAATTTGAACCGCTTTCCGGTAGATTTTATGTTTCAGCTGACCAATGAAGAGCACGATCGTTTGAGGTCACAAATTGTGACCTCAAACGTTGGACGCGGCGGCCGACGCTATTCTCCCTTGGCGTTTACTGAACACGGCACAATAATGGCAGCTACCGTCCTAAATTCTCAGAAAGCAATTGAGATGAGCGTTTTCATTGTTCGTGCCTTTGTGCAGCTTCGGGAAATGGTCTCTAACCACAAGGAACTAATTGATAAATTGCAGGAATTGGAGAACAAAGTATCCGGACACGATCAAGCCATTGCCAATTTATTCGAGGCCATTCGGCAGCTAATGGGGCCCCCGGCCGAGAAGAGACGTTTAATTGGATTCAGAACTAATCTTGGTGATGAATCTCAAGACGGCTTATAGCTAGCCAGCTCCTCTAGCATTTGGGCAAAGCCATATTACGCATGGGCAATTGGCATATCTAGAATAATGTCGGAATAAGGAACTCGGGGGGCAATCCGGCCTTTATCATCTTTCTCGAGATGTACCAGTCCATAGTGTTCCAGCGTGCGCAGTGTCCTGGATAGATTTGATTTAGCCCGTCCGGAAAGCTCAGCTAATTCAGCAAGAGATTCCGGCTCTTCCAGAGCAATAAGTTCCAGAAGCGCACGATTGTGGTCAGATAGAACTTTGGCAAAACTCTCGAGCGATGTGAACCACACTTTGGGTTCACCTTTTTGCGACTTATGCTTGCCACTGGCAATAGCTATAGTTCTATTTTTCATTTCTTTATAACTAGCAATACCTATTTTCAATGTTTTCATAACTTCATTCCTCTCTCCTTAAGTATTGCTTCGACCTCGGCCCAAAAATCTACAAGTAACGTCTCGGCATCCATGTAATCATAAGGGCGGACAGTGCGATTTCGATGCTTATGATCACGTGACACCTGACGTCGTCCACCCGGTCCCGAAGTGGATCGAACTTTATGAGCATTGTCAAAACCAACTAGCCGCTGACCATCAGGTCCATGAAGAGTCAGAGCATAGTCAAGCCCATGGGCTTTTCCGGGATGACAGGTACACGCTTAACGTTAAACCGCACCCAATACCGCCCTGCCGGATCAATCACAAACACTTGTCCATCTAGATCTAGCAGTGTATCGAGACTAGGGTCGCGTAATGGTTCACTCACACATTCAGGTTATCAGTAAATGATAACCCTGTCAAGCGCGACCACCGCGTCTAACTCAAGTTTAGCGTTTTGTCCTTCGGCATCTGGAGCACTATAGTCGTGCATGGCGCGGCGTCGACAATATCATCCGCTATACTGCCAAACCAAAAGCGACTAAACCCATGACGATGATGACTAGGGACGATAACTTCATCGGCTTCGAACTGCTCGCAAGCTTGCGCAATTACCTCAGCAGTTTCGCCAGCGAGGACTTCTGCTGTGGCATTGATCTTGAGCGACTCTTTGAGCGAACCAACCATCTTATTAAGTACAGCTTGCTCTTCTGTGCGCTCCTCTACGGCAGGATTGGGAATGCCATCCACCGAAACATCGGCAAAGCCAGGCACAATTACATGTATCAAATGAATTTGCGTGCTGCTTGCGTATTTCGCTTTCAAGATATGTGCCAATGCGCTTTTCGCGCTTTCTTCACCGTCGATTGCCACAACGAGTTTCATAATATTTCTCCTGGTCCGCTGAGTTTTGGTACATTATGTCAAAATTTACAAAGATCTTCTAGCATTTGCGCAAAGCCATATGTTGGCTTGTAGCCAATCACTTTCTCGGCATCGCCAGATCCAAGAATCTTGGGCTTGCATGCCGGGTCTAGTCCGCACTTCTCAGCTAAACGATAGGCTTCTTCACCAAAGCGTTGTCTAAATGTTGTACCTGGTCCCTGCGAGTCCCAATTCTCCAGCTCCTGCTCTGTGAAGTCACAAGCCCCATCGACAGTAAATGCCGAATACTTTTGCCCTGACTCAGTCTTTAGAGCACTGATTGATTTCATAACCGACTGGGCAACGT
>SBAT01000186.1 GCA_005240105.1 Chloroflexota bacterium | reverse complement strand
TACTCTCGGACTGACAAACAAGAGAAAGGCTAAGCCAGCTTCAATGAAAATGATGCTGTAGGAAAGCTGGTTGCCGTCTACTGAAGCGAGGTTCAAAGCCCGGACAATCATGACGACTGTTGTTGCGCAGGCAATGGAAATGCCCAGTTCCGTGACTTCCGTCAGCCCTGTATAACGCCACAATCGGCGATACACACCAAAAAACCAATTAGTTGCCAAGTGTAAGCATAGAAATATTGGTGCAAGAACTAGCAATTGATGCAAATAGAGTCCGGAAGGCGCGCCATCGAAACGAATTAGGTAGGCTCCGCTCAGGGCGACAATGGACAAAGCAGCGTCCAGAACTACCTGAAATACGCGTTTCCAGCGTACAGCCGGCTCCAACGACATAGAATCGTCAACCTGAGCCGGCAGGGCAGGTAATTCGGGTTTGTCTGGGGTCAAAGTCAAAACCTATTACTTTAAAATGGATTTCCAAGAGCCAACCATCTTAACATGGCCCCGCAGTACCCAATTCCCAGCTTTCCGATTTCTCATGTATACCAAGCGCAGCTGATAACAAACCCCAGCGACCCCGAAGCTCCCGACGGCACGCTACAGCGAGAATGGAGGATTGCGATAGAGCAATCCGAAGTGGAGCGTGGGTTGCCGGACGGCAGCGGAGGTGCTGCCAGCCAGCACCGGAGCGATTAATTAAAGATGCTTCCCCGTGCCGAGCCATTCTTCGACTGCTTCCCTGGGTACGCCTAGAGCTAAGGCTGTGCCCTGGACGGACATATCATGAGTCATGTCAAGGGCTCTTAGTTCTTTGTATCTGTTGCGTGCCAGAGCTTTCATCGGATTGGCTTCCACGCTTTGTGTAATCATCATAATTAGCACCATTGTGATTACCAACCCAATAACTAAATTTATCAGGCACGGCAGAGGACGCAGAATGTCGAAAAGTGACTCTGTATGTCCAAGGTCCCAATGCATATATCCTAGATAGCCGACGGCAGCTAGCACCAGGAGCCATGGCGAGACACCAAAGTGTTCGAGTGGATCCATTTTGGTTTCTTTGGTGAAAATGCGGTATGAATAGCGTGGATTGGCAGCTCCCATCAGGTTTGCCTTTTTGCCGGGCATCAAAATCAAGTAGCCGCCCAGCAATGCGCATAGGAGAAATGCAGGACCGACAAATAGAGGAAACGCGACAGGACCGAGAATCTGGGCCAGGCTTATCCAACCGGTAAGCATAGATACAAGTACAATCACGGCCATGAGCGCATTGCCTAAGCGCAGCTCAATTTGCGAGCCAAAAATCCAAATGAAATAGGCATTGGCCAGCATGTGAATTATGTTCAGTTGGCAAAATGTTGGGAACAGACAATATTGCACCTGCTCCAAAATATTTTCTTGTTGGAAATACTTTTCGCAGACAAAGGCATTGTCTTTTAGCCATTGAGGTCCGGATGAATGTGACAGATAAAATCCCAGGATGCACATCAATACAAGCATCAGTGTTATCCACGGCATAGGTGGCGTGACAACTACTATTTGGTCTTCGCGTTGGCCGATGTTTTTCATATGCGCTTTATATACCCAGTTTGGTAGACGAAGAACAAGTGACTTATAACATTAGATCGATCATGGAATTGCAAGTGCGGTACATTGGAGAACAGGGGAAAGAAGGCAATGAATTTTCTTGTTTCTGCGTATAGTTTGTACGTCAAAGCGGCCAGCTTTTTGCAGCCCCTTATTCTTCTTGTTTTTCGGCTCACCTGGGGATGGCAATTCTTCGTGACGGGAAAAGGAAAACTTCTGCATCATCAAGACATAGTGGAGTTTTTTACCTCGCTGGGAATCCCATTGCCTGATTTCAATGCCTGGTTTATTGGCGGTCTTGAGTGCGTTGGAGGCATATTGCTCATGGCTGGATTTTGTTCGCGATTAATTGCTCTTCCCTTGACGATAAGCATGATCGTTGCCTACCTGAGTGTTGCTGAAGATAGAGCAAAACTTTTGGCAGCCTTTTCCGATCCGGATCCTTTTTTGCAAGCAGATCCATTTTTCTTTCTTTTAACAGCAATACTTATCCTGGCATTTGGTCCAGGACCGATATCCATTGATTATTTGCTGGGCAGAATTTTCAAAAAGGTCAGACCCAAGAAAAAATTAGTTTGATTCTGCCGACGGTACTGGGTAATTAGAGGGTGTGAAACTGTTTGGCAGACTAGAAATTTCATCTATTGGCGCATGAATTGAACCCAGGCTTGAGCCATCATTGACTGCCGGTGCCAACAAGTTGTGAATTGGTTGTGGCTTGGATGCCGTTAGTTCGTAAGGCATCAAGTATGCCGACGGTTTATTAGTGCCTGGTGGCTCATTGGGTGGTGTCGGCGGTGGTGGCTCACCCTCTAACTCTTCCAAGCGTTGTCTCATTAAATTGATCGCTGCGGTTAATGGGGGTTTGCCAACCGCCATGCGCAATCCCCAGAAGAAACGGAAGTCCCACCCGGCCAATCCAGGTGTATCGTGAGAGCCAAAGTTCCAAATCGGCTCGGCACGTACGAACGCTTGAAGTCCTGGCAGTTGTTTGAATAATCGTTTGGCCAATTCGAAATCGCAAATCCACGATTGGTTGTTGACCGGAATGGAAGCATTAGCCCCGAACATTTCACGCCAGTTCTGTACATAAGTGGCAGTACCGGAGAATGACCAGCTGCCGCGCTGATAGAGTCCGCCGAATGTAAAGAAGGGATCAATTTCTCGCGTTGCCGGTTTGAAATAACCTCTACCTCTTAATTGCATAAGTGCATTGGCAAATAAAACCGTGCGAGGTGTGACAATGTAGGAAAAGGTCGCTGCCGGCAAAAGGTCAAATACAGGCGTGCCGTTTTGCTGCAATAGTTCCCGTGCCTGTACTTCCAATTGCAGGTTGCCGCGTTTGGTAACAGGGACGTCCTGCTGCAGTCCGTATGCTACCGAGAATATCGTCGTGTTTAGACGAACATTGTGCATGAGCGAGTCGCGGATCATAAAGAAGTTGCCGAAGACCCGGGTTTTTGGAGCCAGTGTCCAACCGACAGTCACGTTTGGCAGGACACGATAAACGACGTCAAAGGCGTTAATGAAGGATAGTTGGCGGAAGAAGTCGTTTTGCACAAAGGCGTTCTGGCTGAAAAAGACAGGTGGCGGCGGGAAGAACTTGTTGATGAAGACGGACTTCTTGGGAAACTGGAAGGGGTTTGTTTCTAAACGAAAAGTTGTTTCGACTGAGCTATTAAAGTAAAGTCTTGCCGGAAGCCTCTGCAGCATTTGCAGCTGGAGATTTTCACCGAACGATAACCGCTCTTCGGCAGCTGGAAGAGGAATTACGTCTGTCGGAATGATGCTGCCTGGTATTGCCCGAACATCTGTTTGTATTTGAGGTAAATCTGTAGGCGCAGCGCCAAAGGGTTGAGCATAAGCGGCAGTGTTTAATGACGGTAAAACTCCTAAAGCGACTGCCTGCAGTCCAAGAAACAACTTGCTCGCTCGTGAAAATTGCTGGAGGTGTGCCATGTTGTGGATAGCTACTTTCTTGCTTTTGTATGTCTAAATAAACCCGAGTCGTATATCTATACTGTATGTATCTGGTGGCATTTGTGTAGATTGGCTTTGGTATGGCAAATGCAGGCGCACCAGAGTGATACCAAGATATTATATAGAATAAAACTAATCTTTGAACATTTTATTCTTGCAAATTTCTTGAACGATTAGATAACTACGTTCACCAGTTTGTTTGGCACGACAATTATTTTTCGCACGGCTGAGCCGTTGAGCTTTGCTTTGACTTTGTCGTCGGATAGAGCAAGCGCTTCAACTTTGTCTTTGTCCATGCCGCGCCCGACCATGATCTTGTTGACGATTTTGCCGTTGACCTGCAATACAAGTTCGATCTCGTCAGAAATTGTCAAAGCATCAATATATTTTGGCCATGGATAGACGTGGATTGAATCCGTGTCGTTTTTAGGAATGCCGATTTGGTGCCAGAGTTCTTCTGATAGATGTGGTGCCATGGGCGCCATACAAAGGAGCAAGGACTTCACGGCAAAAGACACCAGGTCTTTGTCACTGGTGGATAATGCTGTGGTTTCTTTGTTTGAACTGCCTTCTCCAACGAAGGCATAAAGCCCATTGACCAATTCCATACAGCGAGCAATGGCGGTGTTAAAGCTATAGCGCTCGGCAGATAAGTCTTCGCTGACGGCCTTAATTGTACGGTGCGTTAATTGCAAAAGAGATTTGCCTTTTGCGTCTATTACAGACGGATCAACTGATTCTGCCGCCGGGTTAATTTCGCCGCGCTCCTTCAGTCCTTGAACTAGACGCCAGATGCGGCTTAGAAAGCGGAATTGTCCGACAGCACCTTCTTCGGACCATTCTAATTCTTGCTCCGGTGGTGCAGCGAACAAAGTGAACAAGCGAGCGGCATCAGCTCCATAGCGCTTGAAGAAATCGGTTGTTCCGACAACGTTGCCGCGCGATTTGGACATCTTCTCAATTCTGCCGGACACAGGAGAGTACATTGTCACCATGCCTTGCGAGAGGAGGTTGGAGAATGGCTCGTCGCACTCGACCAATTTCAAATCACGCAACGCTTTGGTGAAAAAACGTGAATAGAGCAAATGCAAAATGGCATGCTCGATGCCGCCGACGTATTGATCTACAGGCATCCAGTAGTTCACTCGGTCTTTTGCGAACGCCTCTTTGTTGTTCTTAGCGTCAGCGTAGCGCAAGTAATACCAGCTTGAATCAATAAATGTATCCATGGTATCGGTTTCACGGCGTGCCAGTTTATTGCACTTCGGACAGGTAGTCTGCAACCAAGAATCGGTTTTGCTCAACGGCGAGCCACCCTTGCCGGTGAACGATATTCCTTCGATAGGCAACTCGACAGGCAATTTATCGTCCGATACAGGGACAATGCCGCAGGCTTCACAATGGATGAGCGGAATGGGGCAGCCCCAATAACGCTGGCGACTAATCAACCAGTCACGTAAGCGGTAGTTGATCTTCCCTTCACCGCTGCCATTTTCTTTTGCCCACTTGATCATCTTTGGCACGGCGTCGGTATTTTTCAAATCGTTGAATATGCCGGAGTTGATCATCATGCCATCTTCGATATAGGCAGCTTTGAGACTGGGAGATGCTTCGCCTGTGGGTGAGATGACTTCTGTAATCGGCAAGTCAAAGGCTTTGGCAAAGGCAAAGTCTCTTTCGTCATGAGCAGGAACGCCCATCACAGCACCGGTGCCGTAACCCATGAGGACGTAATCGGAAACCCAAACGGGCACGATGTCGCCATTGAACGGATTTACAACGTGACTGCCTGTAGGCACCCCTGTCTTAGATTTTTCCGTAGCCATTCTTTCTAATTCTGTTTTGTGGCTGGCTTGTTCTACATACTCTTTAACCTTAGCTTGATTCTCGGCAGTGGTTAATTCCTTAACCAGAGGATTCTCCGGAGCCAATACAAGATAGCTGACACCAAATACAGTGTCAGGACGAGTAGTGAACACGCTGATGCGCACATTGGGCTTGTTCTCAACGGTGAAATTGAGAATGGCTCCTTCTGACTTGCCTATCCAATTGCGTTGCATTGTTTTAACGCGCTCAGGCCAGCCGGACAATTTGTCTAAGTCATTTAACAGAGGTTCGGTGTAAGCAGTAATTTTGAGGAACCACTGGTTCATTTGTTTCTGTACAACAGGCGTTTCTAGGTGACGCCAGCAAGCGCCATTTTCCACCTGCTCGTTAGCCAAAACAGTTTCGCAATCCGGACACCAATTAACAGGTGCGCTCTTGCGATAGGCAAGACCAGCTTTGTAAAACTGTAAAAACAACCACTGAGTCCAACGGTAGTAATCGGCAGTGGAGGTTGTTACTTCTCTATCCCAGTCGTAACTGGTGCCCAATTTTTTCAATTGCGAATCGCGCATGAACTTGATGTTTTGCTCAGTCCAAGCTCCAGGATGCAATTTACGCGATATGGCAGCGTTCTCTGCCGGCAAACCAAAGGCATCCCAGCCCATTGGATTTAATACGTTGTAGCCCTGCATGCGCTTAATGCGGCTGATGACATCAGAGATTGTATAGACCCGCATGTGTCCCATGTGCAAATCGCCCGATGGGTACGGAAACATGACCAACGAATAAAACTTAGGCTTCTTGTCTCCGTCAATCGCCTTGTAGATGCCGATTTCTTCCCAAAGTCCTTGCCATTTCTCGTCAATATATTGCGGATTGTAGAGTTGGGACATGTTTTGACTGCTCCGGCTGCGTTTCACTTCGCCTTTGCTTGCCTCCGACGGCAACCCACCTTCGCTTCGCTGCGACCGGCTCATCGCCGCTCTTGCTACGCTTCATGGACTCAAGCAAGGAAAGTAAATTTTAACTCGACAAGCAGGGTACGACAAGGTGAAAGGGCTTGCATGATAAGATTCTTGTTCATGAAAACAGATGAAGACATTGCCAAGCAAGCAATTCCTGACGAGATCCGTGAGGAAGCAGCGGAACTTGCCCGTGGTACGGAGATTTTGCCTGATGGCGTAAGTGCTCTGGCTGCCAAAATTTGGCAGGCTCGCAAAGAAGGACGGCCTCTGCGTGTAAAGTTTGGTATTGATCCGACGTCTACGGATTTGCACGTTGGGCATGCGGTTGGCTTTCGTAAGTTAAGCCGTTTTCAAAAATTTGGACACAAGATAGTAGTGATTATTGGCGGCTTCACGGCGCAAATAGGCGATCCCACTGGTCGCAATTCAACAAGACCGCCTCTGACTGCTGACGATGTTGCTGTCAACGCCAAGACCTATCTTGAGCAAATGGGTTCAATCATAGACCTTGAAAAGGCTGAACTAACCAACAATGCCGATTGGCTGGCGCCAATGAATTTGAATGACATCATCAAATTGGCCAGCAAAGTGACTGTCAATCAAATGCTGGCTAAGGAAGCATTCGGCAGTCGCATTGAACAGCAATTGCCGGTGCACTTGCATGAGTTGTTTTACCCAATTTTGCAAGGCTACGATTCAGTGGCCATCAAATCCGATGTTGAAATAGGTGGCACCGATCAACGCTTCAATATCCTCGCCGGTCGTGAGCTGCAAGGCCATTTTGGGCAACCACAACAGCTGGCTATGTTGCTTCCTCTGTTGGAAGGTACTGATGGCGTGCAGAAAATGTCCAAGTCCTTCAACAATTACATCGGCTTGAAAGAAGAACAAGAAGATATGTTCGGAAAGTGCATGCGTATTCCGGATGGTCTCATCGTGAAATATTTTGAGATGACCACTGATTGGACAGGCGCAGAAATTGATAAGCTCAAGGCGGAACTGGCTGCTGGAGCCAATCCTAAGGACGCAAAAGAGAAACTTGCCTGGCAAATTGTTGCGCAATACCACAATAAGTACATAGCAGAC
>SBAT01000391.1 GCA_005240105.1 Chloroflexota bacterium | reverse complement strand
GTATCGGCGCAGTTGATCCGGTGCGTACTTACGGCAACGAAGAACAAAAGCAAAGATTTTTGCCGCGCTTAGCTTCCGGTGAAGCTCAATCGGGATTTGCTCTGACCGAACCAAATGCCGGCTCGGATCTTACAGCTTTGCGTACAGTGGCAATTGACAACGGTGATCATTATCTTTTGTCAGGCGAAAAGCTATTCATTACCAATGCCTTGCCTGGACACACAGTGGGAGTCGTTTGTTTGATTGATGGCAAGCCCTCGGCTTTAGTCGTTGATCTGCCGGCTCAAGAAAATGACCAATTCCAAGTAGTGCCTTATCACCTATGGGCATTGAGACGCATCCACAACAACGGCTTGCGCTTTAACAAGTTGCCTGTGCCGAAGGCGAATCGTCTGGTGCCAAAAATTGGTGATGGTTTGACCGTTGCTTATCACGGCTTGAACCTGGGTCGTTTGGCATTGTGCGCCACATCGGCCGGTGCTATGCGCATCATGTTGGCGAACATGTTGCCTTGGGCTAAGTTCCGTGAAACGTACGGCGCTGCCATTGATACGCGCGAACTTGTGAAGAGACGGATTGCTCGTACAGCTGCTCTAATTACTGGCGCGGATGCTCTCTACACCTGGGGCTCGTATCTGTTGGATAACGGCTACCGAGGTGAACTGGAGTGCATCATTGCCAAGATATTTGGCTCGGAAGCACAGAAAGAAGTGGCAATCGAGTACTTCATGAAGACGCATGGCGGACGTTCCTTCCTGGGCGGACACCTCTTTGGCGATAATGTTCATGACTTCTTAGCACCTTGCATCTTCGAAGGTGAAGGAGAAATGCTTGGCATGGCCTTCTTCAAGGCACTAGCTAAGGAGCACGGTCAAAAATACTTTGAACCGGTTGGTCTGGCTTTGCAAAAGCATGGACTGAGAACAATGAATCCCATGAACCCGGCTCACATATTGGCCTTGTTCCCAGAACTGGCCAATTACGCAATGTGGAGAATGGGCGCTGAACTAGCAACTCCGGATAGTCCGGATCTAAGCAGTGTCAATTCAACTCTCAAGGGACATGTTGAGTTTGCTCTTGAGATGCTCACCAAGTTGCCGCTCGAACTAAGCGGTGCCATGGTTAAGCATCAATTGAAACTGGCAGACCGTCAGTGCAAGATTGCCGACATGTCTCAACGTGTACAGGACACGGTTACCATGATAGTAACCAGCTTGTACGCCAGCCGCCAGGGCAATGAAGTGACAATCGCTGCTGCTGACATCCTTTGTGATGACCTGAAGCGCAAAATCCAAGGCGGACTAGCTACGGATACTTACTTCCGTAAGTGCAACAAGCTGGCTGACATGATCATTGAAGGCGGCATGGCCTCCATCAACGGCATCCACCAGTTCCCAATTCTCTACCCTTACGATAAAAAGTAAGTCTGCTAGGTGAACTAAGATTCAAAGGTCCGTGGGTCAAACCCACGGACCTTTTGACATGTCGGACTATTTGTCATGCTGAGACCCTTTTTTTGTCATTCCGAGCGAAGCGAGGAATCTACCGCAGCTTCACTCGGTTCCAGTTGATCAACATGAACTTAGGATCGTTACGGCAGATTCTTCGCTAGCGCTCAGAATGACAAAAAAAGAAAGCTCAGAATGACAAAAAAGTAGGAATGACAAAGATGTTACTGATTACTTAAAATTCAAACCTGGCTGCGATAGGAGCGTGATCTGAGGGCTTTTCCAGCTTGCGTGGCTCAATATCTATCCACGATTGTGTACAGTGCTTTGAGAGAGACTCAGTGACCCAGATGTGATCGATTCTCAGACCCATCTTGCGGCGAAACGAATTCATTCTGTAGTCCCACCAGGAATAGTGTCCGGCTTCGTCATTAAACAAACGAAATGAATCAACAAGCCCCCAGTTTTGAATGTCCTTCAATGCATCCTTTTCTTCGTCGCTAAATAGTATTTGGTCTTTCATCTCGACAGGATCATAGACATCTCTATGTTCTGGAGCAATGTTGTAGTCGCCACAGATTGCCAGGAGATCATTTGGGCTGTGCTCGGTCATTAGATGGTTCTTGAGAGCCTTCAACCAATTGAGTTTGTAGAAGAATTTCTCACTGCCTACTGCTTGTCCGTTGGGAATGTAGACATCCAGTACGCTGACGTTGCCGAACTTTGCTTCGATGAAGCGCCTGGAAAAAGGTTCTTTCTCACCGAGAAATCCCCTCTGAACTGAGTCAGGCTTGCTGTCCGAGATTATTGCCACACCGTTATAGGTCTTCTCGCCAAAGATCTCGCAGTGATAACCTGCGTCTTCAAATGCTTGTCGAGGAAATTTCTCGTCGATGCACTTTATCTCCTGCAAGCAGAGTACATTCGGCTTGACCTTGCCAAGCCAGTCGAGCACGTGCGGCAGGCGCACGTTTATTGAATTGACATTCCAACTACTTATGATCATTTTGTTTTTCGTTTATCTCTTTCTATCTAAAGCACTTACTTATTCTGTCATTCAGACTCCTATATTTTGTCATTTCGATGGAGCGAAGCGACTGAGAAATCTGCCGAACGTTTGCGTAGATCAACTTGAACTATGGAAATTCGCGGTAGATTCCTCACTGCGTTCGGAATGACAAAGTCTGAAATCGTCACTGATAATGCGACTGAATATAGAAGCTACTTGTACAACTAGACACCCAGCATATATACCGCGTAAGTTTCAGGAAATCCTTTTTATGTCTTGAACACCACAAATACGCATTCATGGGCGTTTTAGACCTTTACGATATCGATTCTGTTGTGTAGAGTTTATAGCTGTTGTTGCCGACCACTATCATTCGTACATGCGGCGGCAATTTATCAGAATTATCTGAGAACCCCCTTCGTATAAGTTGTTTTAGATCCTTGCTTACGGGGATCTAGATCTGGTTTACCGTTTGTGTTGAGAGGAAAGACTAATGCCAAAAAAGGTGCTGATCGCAATTCCACAAGCAATGCTTGAACAGGCTGACTACATTGCTCAATGTGAGCACCGCACAAGATCCGATTTGATTAGAGAAGCATTACGTCGCTACCTGGACAACTTCAAGCGCACGCAAGGCGGACCACAGTCCATGTCTCCTTCGTCTGTAACAGTCGTTGCTGAACAGCCAGTAGCAGTCTCCTAATAGACTGACTGTCTCTTGAACGCAAGTTCTGAAATCCAATTTGCCGATGAGCACTATGTTGCTTGGCTGGAAGAATTAAGGGCTATCAACAAACTTATCGATAAGATAAGCGAAGCCATAATTCTCCTGTCCAACAAGAGAGTGACTTTGGAAGAGAAGATAATCTGTCATCACTTCCATTCGTTGGCAGCGGAATACGCAAAGCTTTGTGCTACGGCGCATAACCTCTTGGCTCAAGGCAAACAACTTAGACCTGACGGTTGTTTGCCTGAGCTCAAGATGTTTAACGGCGAAGTGGATACTGTGCTGGATGAACTGCTCAAGATAGTCAAATACGATCTGAATTTCCTAGAACAATATTTCGAGCACGATTACGCTAATCGACTGCAAGAGAAGCATCGATTCGCGGAGCGGTTGCGGGAAATTCAAGAACGTTGCAATTTGTCAGGCTGACACTTATCTTCTTTGTCATTCCGAGCGAAGGGGCATAGCCCCGAAGTCGAGGAATCTTCCGCGATGTATCGACGTTTGTCTTAACCAGAGCGAATGCCGAACCGGTGCGGAAGATCTCTCCACTCGCCTTGCAGGCTCGGTCGAGATGACAAAGTGTGGTTGCTCGGTCGAGATGACAAATGTGTGGCTTAGTTTCTAATTGACAAAATCACGCTACTTATACGCACCCAGAAGTCGTAGCGCCTTCTCCGCTTTCCAGCGTACTTCGCGTTCGCTGTCGGCACTTGCTTTCTTCAAGTTCTCAATAATCGTCTCACTCTTGTGCCCGAGCTTGCCCAGCGCTTTGGCGGCGTGCTTGCGTACTTCCGCATTCGTGTCGGCAAGTAATTCCGAGACGGCCACAGCCACGGACTCGTCGACTCTGTCGATGCGGCTAATAGTCTTGGCGGTTTCTAAGCGCACCCATTCGTCAGAACTCTTGAGCAGCGCAAGCAAAGTATTTTGGTAGCGCTTCGCATCTCCAGGACGCTCGTAAAACCAACGCAATGCCACAAGTTTGACCATGGCATCCTCGTGCTCTAGAGCTTGCCCAAACAAGCGAGCTGGTGACTTAGTTACTGAATCCGGCATACCCAAATGTGTTGATCTGACGTCATAGCCTGGATAGCTATGCTCAATTGTCATTTGGTCAACGAGATCAGCGAGTTTATTAAGATCCATTAGTCTAGAATTTCAATTGCGCCTTGACCTTTAATGTCCTTTTGCAAGTTGTTGTACTTGCCGTGTAACGTAATAGTTCCGGTACCAGATATGGTGGCATTGCTTACATCTGCCGTTCCGCGGTCGATTGTAATTTTCCCTTCACCAGCTACGTTTACCACAAGGACCTTAGCAGTCATGTTCCCTACATGTGCTTTGCCCCCACCTTGGACATCTATAACAAGTTTGGCCACTTTGTCTAATTTGCCGGCTGACAAGCTGCCGTTGGCACCAACGTTAGCTTGCAGAGCGCCATCTTTCCAGTTATCCACAATTACATCCGAATTGCCATTGATAACAATTCTCAAACCGCCCGCATAAGTATCAGGCACTTGAATCTCCAAAACATCCGGTCCGGTGCAACTGCCGGCTTTGCCCGAGCCCTGAATTGGCTGAACTGCTTGTCCGTTGATAATTACTTGGCCGTTTTCAATCTTCAATCCCTTAATTTGTCCGCCGCTGCTGGGCAGGGCATAGACTTTACCACCGACAAGAGCTACTCCACCGGCAGAATCTGCTCGAATGGCTACACCTTTCGGCATATTTAGTGCTGCCACCTGGCGAATGACATTTCGTGTGCAATTCCAGTGTCCTGGACAATTGCTGGCTACATTTATCTGGTTTATCTTCGGTACACGTTTAATTGTCGCCTTCACCCCTTCCACAGCCAGAATTATTTCCGGTGCATCAGCACTTATCTGAGCGAAATTGACAAAATCTGGCGGAGTAAACATGT
>SBAT01000404.1 GCA_005240105.1 Chloroflexota bacterium | reverse complement strand
TTCTTGTATAGAGTTCCGATTCAACAGCGCTTGTTTCGTCTCTTGACGGCAATACGAGGCTACCGTAGCGGAAGCCCAGGGCTAGTTCCAGGTTCGGGCTGGTGCCCGTGGTGCCACCATTGCCGTTTTTTTCATTGAGGCGAATAACGACTTGTGGTGGTTCGGTAATGGCAATCGGAAAGGGGGCGCTTGTATCATCAAGGCTTACGTCCATCCGCTTGACGAGAATTGGCATATCGACGGCCAGGAACTTAGGCACGACTTCCAGTTTGACGGTCATTTTGCCGTGCGAATCAAAGAATTGGAAAAGCCTATGTAGCGGACTTAGGTCGATGCTGTAAAAGGTGTTGTCGGCTAATACCCAAGACGGTTGACCAAGGAAGAAGATGGAGTCTTCAATTGACTTGCCGTGTTTGACGGCAATCAATTGAATCAATAGTTCACCGTTTTCGGTTTCCGATATAACAACCTTAGGCTTAACTGGTTGGGAGGCGAAAGTAATTTTTTGATCGGTGCCGGTGTTGATGAGGTCAGTGCAGAGGCTGGCATGATAAAGAACTTGTCCTTCATCGGTGCGGGGTATGCGGTGTCCGCCGGCAAGTCCGCTTTTGGCCACCGAAGGTAGTGATACTAGATACTCTGCCAGGCGGTAACTGCGCGAGCCTGGCTTGAGCTGGTTGAGATTTTCCGGCGAGAGCCTGAGAATATTTACCTTGCCGTGCGGCTCATCCGGTATCATTCCCAAAATTAGGGCTAGTGGCTTTTCGATGACCAAAATCCCCAGGGTGAGGCCGGCTGGTTCGAGAACTTCGACACTTCCTGTTTTTGGATCATCTAGGAAGTCTTTCGCCTTGGGAAAGATTTCTTGCGGTGCTTCACGCGGGCGTTCGGCCTCATTGCTATCGAATCGAATGCCTGGATGGTTGCGCGCTATATGAGTAAGGATGACGGCAACCGAGTGTTTGCACACTTCCTCGAAATAAGGGCAGCTGCACTCGGCTTTAAATTTGTTTTCCGAGTCTATCGATACTTTTACTTTATAGGGCTGCGATTCAGAGCCAATAACCAGGGCCTCTATAAGCCCCCCACCATTGGCTTCCTCATACTTCAAGACCTTCTTGCGCCGGTAGTATTGGATGCCGCGGCGATACACAGGCTCGCTTGAGGATTCCTGTAAGGCTTCAAGAGTAAGGGAAAACTTTTTTCCAGAAACTGGATTCATTATCTTTGCCAGCTGTGCCTGCCGTAAATGCACGAATACGCAGATACCGCGTTGCTGAAACGCCTATAGGCGCCTGCAACTCATAGTCTCCAACGGTATTAGCTTATCATGGACCGGACTAAATCGTTAACGGATATTGCAAATTTAGCTTCTGGCAACCTTGACTGTTATGCTTCTTGATAACAAGGGTAAGTAGTAATTGATCGGGTTTATAGATTCAAATGGAGGTTTCTCTATCGAAGAAATCTATGACTTTGTACAACTTGATCTATGCAGCTCTTGCAAATAAGGGCAATAAATAAAGGAATCACGCTGGCTTGAATGCCGGCAATTTTCGCCAGGTTTTAAGTAACCTGGCTTTCCTTTTCTTGAGACAAGTTTCTTAGCGTTCTTGAAAGGCATACCTGCTTGGAAATCCAGATATGGTATGAATTACCTCTTAAGTAGACCCGTCGTTTTTATCCTTATCAGGAGATGAGCATGCTACAGCAGAAAATTTCATATAAACCGTACAAGGAACAAGACTTTTCCCGCCTAAAGGGACTTCAAGGTATCTCCGATGAGACCCTGGAAATACACCTGGGTCTATATTCCGGCTATGTAAAGAACACTAATATCCTTAATGAAAAGGTTATTGAGCTAACAGAAGCCGGCAAGAGTGGACAACCGGAATATGCCGAGTTGAAGCGCCGTTATGGTTTTGAATACAACGGCATGCGCTTACATGAATACTATTTTGCCAACCTGAAGCCTAATGGCTCTGACATGTTCAAAGAATCGACTACTTTGGGCAAGATTATTACCGAAACCTATTCCAGCATCGATGTCTGGAAAAATGATTTCTGTAAAGTTGGCGCTATGCGCGGTGTGGGCTGGGCAATTCTTTTCCAAGATCCATTCACCAAGACATTGTCCAACCATTGGATCACTCTTCACGAAGAAGGCAATATTGCCGGCTTTAATCCGTTGCTAGTAATGGATGTTTGGGAGCATGCCTGGTTCCGTGACTACAAACCGGCAGACAGACCAAAGTACATCGAGGCATTCATGGCCAACGTGGACTGGTCGGTAGTCGAAAGCCGTTTGATTAAATAGCTTGGGACAATTTAAACTAATAGGGGCGCATTGACTTGCGCCCCTATTTTTATGCCGGCACGGCTGCCGGCTGATGCACCGGCAAGTAGACAGTAAATATAGCGCCCTCGCCGACTTTGCTGTGGCAGGCTATTGAGCCGTGGTGAGCTTCTGTAATTTCACGGCAGAGGTGCAAGCCTAAGCCCGATCCCGGTGCGTACTTTTTACCTGGTAAGCCCTGCCAGAATCTTTCGAACAAACGATCTATTTCTTCCTCTGGAATGCCTGGGCCGGAGTCTTGCACGGAAATAATTACCTGCTCGTAATCGACTTCCAGTTTTATCTTGATGAAGCCGTCGGCAGGGGTGAATTTCAAGGCGTTGTTTAAAAGATTTTGCATCAGGCGCTTGATAGACATATAGTCTGCTTGACCATATATAGGTGTACGTGGATGATCGAATTGCAGTTCGATATTACGGCTTCTAGCTAATAGTTCAATCTCAGAAACAGCATCAGTGCACAACTTGGTCAAATTGCAGTCGCTCAACTGCAGGCTGCGGATGTCTCTTTCCAGACGGTAAATGTCAATCAGGTTTCTAATTAGATCAATGAGATCTTCATTGCTCTGTTTTAACTGCAACAGCACTTCCTTTTGATTGTCATCGAGCTCGCCTAGTTTGCCTCCAATCAGGATATCCAAGACACGATCTGCACCGACAAGTGGATTCTTCAAATCATGTGTGAGCGCAGCCATGAAATCTTCACGCTCTTGCAAGATATGTAAGTGATTGGCTTGCTCTTGCAAGCGCTTACGCTCGGAAATGTCACGACAAACCATAACACCGCCGCGAATGCTGCCTGTTTTGTCGATCAACGGACGGGCATTGACGGACACAAATACGCCAAATGGTCTGCGCCCATTGCGGATGAACATCTCTACATCGTTCACTTCCTGACCGCCGGCTGCCAGGGTCAAAGGGAAACGATCAGCGGGAAATGCTGTTTTCTGATCGGCTAGATAAAAACCGTAATGTCTTGGCCATTCCTCGGGCATCAGTTCGCACGTGCCGAAGCCGACAATTCTCTCAGCAGCGGGGTTGAACATAACAAGAGTTTTGTTCTCATCGCAGACCATAAGTCCTTCCGAGATGCTATCGAGAACCAGGTTTAAAAGCCGGCCTTTTGCCTGCAACTCGCGCTCGGAGCGATCGAGTTCGTTGATATGTTGATACAGGCGGCGCATGAGAATGAAGAATAGGAGCAGAATGACAGCATCCAAAAGCAGGAAAACATTGGCTGCATTTTTTGAATCTAATACCGACTGATCGACTTGCCCGTTTAAGTGAGCGATGACTTCCGTTTCGTGAGCAGCAGCTACTGAGCGTAGTTGATCGAAGCCCTTATTGCCGCCATCAATAACAAGAGCTTCTCTGGCAGCATCAAAGCCTTTTGATTGGCGGGTATCAATGATGTTCTGTATGCGAGCAAAGCGGTCTTTGGATAGCTTTTCCAACTTAGCAAGCCAGCTTTGCCTTTCTGGAAATGCGGCATTGGCTATTCTTAACTCGGTAATGAAGCGCGCAAAGGCTGTATGTGCTGTTTGGAAAGACTTCAAATACTCGTTGTCGCCTGTAATTACATAGCTTTCCGCACCGGCTTCAGCCGCTTTCATGGTTGTCAGAGCTTCATGCAGCTGGCTGACGTACTGGTAAGAATGGTTGATTGAACGCTCCAGATCGAGGAGCTTGAAAGCGTTTTTATAAGACAAAAGGAAGACATAACCAACTATCAGGAGTATTAGTCCCGAGCCCATAAAAAACTTTTTTGTTTTATCCCACTCTCCAGACATGGTTCAAAACAACCGATCAGGGGTTATGTAATACAGCCGCGCTTAAGTTCAATTTGCCCAAATCCGAGGCAATAATACACAACAAAACTTAAGCTTATTTCCTTTTGTGCCACTTTTAGCAGCTGTTCGGGGTTTCAAGGTAGAGGACGGTCTTCCTGGTAATAAATAAAAGTCAGCCGACTGGTAGAATTTGACGATTATTGGACTAATAAGCGAGGTTGGCAGGCACTATGTCGACAGACACAAGCACAAACCCGGAAACCAATGTCAATGAAACACTAGCAGATGCTGCTGGTGAGACTAGTTTGGAAAGTCCCCGTCCCGCTCTTACTTTGAGGGAAGCCGCCGCCATCCTGGGCAAGTCGTTGCGCTCTCTTGAGCGTAGCATTCTTGGTAAGTGGGGCAATAGATTGCCTGCCGGTTGGTCGGCGCGCAAGGTGCACACCGAAAACGGACAAGAATGGCGCATCATTCCTCCTGCTGGTTTTCGCCTGCGCAACATCTTTCAAGATGCTGGCGACGCGCAAGAGCAGGACGTTGAATCGCAAATAAAGTCTGAAATTAAGCGCCGCTTGCCACGACATTTGGGTTCTTCAATAGAAAGCCCGGCCATTGTCATTGACCGCTCGGATGAAGTGGAAAACCTTCTGCGTGAACTCCTGCAAGTGCAAAGACAACTTTCCGAGGAAAGGCGCTTGCGCATGGAAGACCTGCGTCTGATAACCCAGATGCAGGGCTCGATGCGATTGCTCGAAACCAATGCCAATGAAACAGGCCGCTTGAAAGAAGAATTGGTTTTGGTGAAAAACGAATTCCAGCACCTGAAGGGCGACTATCTTGCTATTGTCAACGCTCCCTGGTGGAAGCGTTTGTTCAAGCAGAAGAATTAGAAGAAGCGAAGCAAGAGCGCTGATGAAGCGGTCGCCGCGAAGCTAAGAAGGATTGCCGGATGGCCTAGCGAAGGTGAAGGCGATAGCCGGAACCGGAGCGTTAAAAAGGAAAAACAAAAATGACTAATGGTAAAAACGAAATTGTAATTACCTATTGTGGTGCTTGAGGCTATAGGCAAAGGGCGGTCAGGTTGGCAGCCGAGTTAGAAGGCAAACTTGGTTTGACATCAGAACTCATACAAGGTTCCGGTGGTATCTTTGAAGTTGAGTACAAAGGCACAAACATCTTCTCCAAGAAGGCAGTCAACCGTTTCCCGGAAGATGTAGAGGTGCCGGAAATAATTCGACTCGTGGACCAGGGACTTGACCTCAAGGAAGCACAAGCCAAAGCGGCCGAAAACATTCCCCAACCCCCGTCCTTTATGGAATGGTTCGGTAAGTTTTTCAAAGGCGGTTAAGAAGAAAGTGGAGCGCCAAAAATTTTGTCAAACGACAGTCTAATCGTTGCTATTGATGGTCCGGCAGGTGCTGGGAAGTCGACGGTGGCGCAGATGGTGGCTTCGAAGCTTGGCTACGTATATCTCGATACAGGAGCCATGTATCGTGCGGTCACGTATCTTGTATTGCAGCGAGGAGTTGATCCCAGCAATCATCAAGCAGTGACTTCTGTGGCTAAGGAAGCAGACATCGTGCTCAAGTCCAATGCTGGTAACGCAAAGCCTACGGTTATTCTCAATGGTGAAAACATAACGGACAAGATTCGCACAAGGGAAATATCCAATCTCGTTAGTCCACTGTCTGCAATTGCTTCCGTGCGAGATGTGCTTGTGAAACAGCAGCGCAAATTGGCTACTGGAGGCTCAGTAGTTCTGGACGGACGGGACATTGGTACGGTTGTTTTACCTAATGCCGATGTAAAAATATTTCTTACGGCGTCTGTCGAAGAACGGGCTCGCAGAAGGTTGAAAGACCTGGAAAAGCAAGGCGAAAAGGCCAACCTTCAAGAATTGATGGTCGAGATTGAAGCACGCGACACGCGCGACTCCACTAGAGATGTGGCACCACTTAAGGTTGCCGATGGCGGTGTTGTAGTCAATACGGATGATCTAACAATTGAGCAAGTCGTTGACCGCATTCTGGAAATTTGCTCGCAAAGGGCTTGTCATTCTGAGTGACCAACGGGAGCGAAGAATCTCATAGCTTAAGTTACGAGATCCTTCGTCTTCGGCTCAGGATGACAATAACGCGAGTTAGAAATCTTCGCGAACTTCGTCACGAGCAATGAGAGCTTCGGCTTTCTGGCAGGCTGCCACCAGTGGTTCCGGCATTCCTGGGGCGCGAATGAATTGGCGGCAGAGGTCCAGTGTTCGCCGTAGCGCGCGCACGATATCGCCTTCGTCGAAGGGGCTGGCGTTGCGTATTTCGTCCCAGTTGGATCCTTCTGCCCACATCTGGCATAGTCCGGAAAATACGGGGCTAAAACTGACAGGGACTTCAATTTCGAATTCCTTTTGCAGCCGCAAGACATGTTTGGCGGTTTTGAGAATTTGTCCAAGAGCGATTTCCACCTGAGGAGAAGTAGCAGCTCTGATCGTGTTACTCACCCGGTCGTCTTCCGTGACAAGGGCAGTGATTACGCCCGCCAATTCAGGGGGCCGTAACGTCTCTAAAACGCCGCTCAAAGCAACCTCAGTCAAAAACAATTCGTTGGTGCCGCGAATGGTAGCGGCCATAAGTCCAAGCGTAGTCGGCGTGTCGCCCTGGATATAGCCCTCGATGCGCAGGATATTTGCTAATGCCTCGAAAGTTCGCCAATAACGACCGGACTGCCAATGGATGCGTTTTTCAATCTGTTTGTGTCGGGCGCGCAGGTGTTCAATGCGTTCGGTTTGTTTGCTGCAAGGCTTTTGTACGGGACAACCATGGCATGGCATACCGTTGGCTAAATCAAGCATTTCTCTTATCTGTGTTTTTACTTCGGCAAGTGCTACTCCGCCTGCGTCTTTATTTTCTTTTGGCAAGCCTCTTTGGATAAGCTTCAATTGCTTTTCTTTGCTGTGCACTGCCTCAAGACGTTTTTTATAGAGGGGCAAGTCGCCTAATTCACCTGGGCAAAGAGGTTTGGCTAGACGATCTAATTCGCGCTCTATATTTAAGGTCTGTAGATAGAGAGGCTCTAATTCTTGGCTGACCATAAATTGGCCAAACGATTTTTCAATTAACTCCTGAGCTTCTTCAATAGTATGTCTTTGCAGTAAGTTGAGGATCATGCCGTACGATGGAGTAAAGCGACTAGACAACGGATCGGACGGTGCTTGAGCTAGCTTGCCAGCGTCTTCCACGGGTTCAAACGGGTGATTTACAACAACAACATGACCTACCTCATCCATGCCGCGCCTGCCTGCACGACCGGACATCTGCAGAAATTCACTGGCGGTCAGCTGTCTGTGTCCTTCGTCGTCCCTTTTGGAAATTGAGCTGATTACTGTTGTCCTGGCCGGCATGTTAATTCCAGCGGCTAAAGTCTCTGTAGCAAAGACGACCTTTAAGAGTCCTTTTTGAAATAATTTTTCTACCATGGCCTTCCATGACGGCAGCATGCCTGCATGGTGGACTGACATGCCCTCAAATAAATAAGGCAAATGCGGGTGGTTTTTTAAGTTTGGGTTGTCGCCGACAAAATGTTCTACTTGTATTTTAAGTTCTGCTTCTTCTTCGTGATTTAGAAGGGGAATCCCGCGAGCCTTTGTCATTGCTTCTTCGCAGCCGCGGCGCGAGAAAAGAAAGTAAATGGCCGGCAGCATATTGCGCGAGGCCATCGTCGCTAGAATGTCGCCTGGGCGTGGTGACATGCTGGCAATGATGCTGCGACGGTTGCCCCTAAATGTTTTTTTGCTGCGGCCAAAGGTGTCCTTTAGGCTCTTATTCATTCCATGCCCTGGGGTTAGGAGCGGATAAAGGTGTCGCGCGCCAAAATAGTAAAAGCGCAGGGGCACCGGTCGAAAGCTTGATGTGACTAGCTCAGTTGGACCGTGTGTTTCGTCGATCCACTGAGTTAGTTCTTGAGCATTGGCAATGGTGGCCGACAAGGCCACAAGCTGAATGTCTTTTGGGGCGTAAATTATCGATTCTTCCCAGACGGTGCCACGCTGAGCATCGTTCATGTAGTGGCACTCGTCTAAGATGACGAATGAGACATTGCGCAAGTTGCGATCGATGTCACCAAGGGCGGTGCCATAAAGCATGTTGCGAAAAACTTCAGTGGTCATAACGACAACCGCAGCATCTCTATTGATGGAGACGTCGCCGGTTAAAAGTCCAACTTTATCGTCGCCAAACTTTTGGCGAAAATCGTAAAGTTTTTGGTTGGATAGAGCTTTTAAGGGAGTTGTGTAGAAGCAACGCTTATTAGCTGCCAGGGCCATTTCTACTGCGTACTCGGCAATAACCGTCTTGCCTGATCCTGTGGGAGAGGACACAACTACGCTCTTGCCTTCTTCAAGGTGTTCGATGGCCTGTAGCTGAAAGTCGTCCAGCTTGAAAGAGAAAAAATTGTCAGGACTTAATTGCAAGGTGAAATTAGGCTAAGCGCCGGTTGGAGTCAACGGCTAAATCATAGCAGGGATGAGGCTTTTGGACAGCATAATGCCTTAAGGCAGCTGGCATATTATAATAGTGGCTGCCGGGACGTGGCGCAGGGGTAGCGCGCACCCTTGGGGTGGGTGAGGCCGGAGGTTCAATTCCTCTCGTCCCGAGATAATAGAAAGCCGGACATTTTTGTCCGGCTTTCTATTATCTCGGGTTGTAATCGCTCCGGCTCGCAGAGCCTCGCCTCCGCTAGGGCAGCCGCCTTCCCACGCTCCATTTCGGATTGCTCTGTCGCAATCCTCCATTCTCGCTGTTGCTTGTTTTAACTTCCCGTGGAGGCGCCTTTTAGGATGCGCTCCATCTCGACGGTATTAAGGGCATGCCTGCGCGCAGTCTCGGCGTCGATGAACCCTTCTCGGTAGGCGTTGTAGATGCTGCCGTCCATGGTTTTCATACCCTCGAACGTTGAATTGCGAATGTATTCGTTAATGGCTTCGATATTATTGGCTAAGATTGCTTCCTGGATGGTTAGGTTGTTGAGCATGATTTCGTGCACGGCCATGCGCCCGCCGTCTCGCAACGGTAATAATTGTTGAGCAATGACTGCTTTGAGGGAATTGGCAAGCTGTTGTCGTATTTGATCTTGTTCGGCAGAGTCAAACATACCCATTATTCTTTGAATGGTTTTTGGTGCCGATGATGTGTGTAGAGTAGAAAGCACCAGCAAGCCTGTTTCAGCGCCACGCAGTGCGCCTAAAATTGTTTCCCGGTCTCTAAGTTCACCGATCAACAACACGTTTGGATCTGCACGCAGGGCGACACGCAAGGCGGTGGCAAAAGACCTTGTGGAGAAGCCAATTTCTCTTTGTGTGACGATACAACGCTTTGGTCGATGCACGAACTCAACAGGATCTTCCATTGTGTATATGTGAGATAGTTCACGTTCGTTAATGGCATCGAGCATGCCCGCTAACGTTGTTGATTTCCCTGCTCCTGTGACACCAGTCACTAGAATCAAACCGGAACGTGAATGGGTAAGCTCTTCGATTACATCTGGTAAGCTCAGTTGCACTAAACTTGGTGGAACAGATGGAATAATGCGCATGGCGGCGCCAAGAGAATCGAGATCGGTGTAGAGATTTACGCGTACGCGGGCTTTGTCGCCAAACTGCAGACCTATGTCTACCTCATGTTTTTGTTCAAATTCAGCCTGTTGCCTTGGATTCAAAAGTGCAAGAAGTGTTGTCTCCAGGGCTTCTGGTGTAAAAACAGGTAATCCTGATACGGCCCTTATGTTGCCGTCAATTCTTAGAACCGGTGCCATGCCTGACTTAAAGTGGATGTCTGATGCCTTGTACTCAAGCGCCAGATCAAGGATCTGCTCGACTGAGACGGGTAGATTTCTGGCGTCAACTGACATTTTTAGAAAGACCTATATTATCTCTGTGCCTAGGATGTTTTTAAGACTCTTAATGCCGCTGTTAACGGCGCGTGATACAACCATCTCTGATAAACCCAGTATCCTGGCCGTTTCCTTCTGTGTCAAATCATAGAAGAAAACAAACTGCACAATCTTGCTGGTTTTATCGGATAGTTTGTGAATGGCATGAGAGACAAGTTCTCGGTCTTCTTCGGCCAGTTGAAAGTCCTGATACTTTTTGTCGGGCACCATTTCGTTGAGGCTGCGATTGTCCTCGTATTCATTGGCGTCACCAGTTGATTCTAATGACTTATAATGAGT
>SBAT01000244.1 GCA_005240105.1 Chloroflexota bacterium | reverse complement strand
CTCTTTTACAAGGAACATTGCCATGACTGAAACAACTGCCAACACAAGCGTCGTCAACATCACCGAAGTCGCAGCCCAAGAAGTTAAAAAGCTGTTGGCCAGCGAGCCCGGCATGACCGGCTTACGCGTAGGCGTTCGCGGCGGTGGCTGCTCAGGTTTTTCCTATGGACTCGGCTTTGACAATCAGCGTGATGACGACCACATAACCGAAGTTCACGGCGTGAAAGTATTCATCGATCCCAAAAGCGCTATCTACCTGAAGGGCGCCATTGTAGACTTTGAAGGCGGACTGGAAGGCAAAGGCTTCACCATCAAAAACCCGCAAGCCAAAGGCTCCTGCGGCTGCGGCGAATCCTTCACCGTATAAAACCCCTCTTTGTCATCTCGACCAAGCCGCTCCTCATCCTTTGTCATCTCGACCGACCGAAGGGAGTGGAGAGATCTTCCGTAACTAATAGACGTTCGCCTTAATTAAGGCGAACGTCTAAAATTTAGGGCACATTTATGTCTAGCACTTTCATAACCAAAAGGCGGCTGGTCAAGAGCGTAAACTATTAGTCGTGGAAAATCTAAACTTAGACAAAGAAATCACAACGCTCCGAGAAGTGGGCGGTTTTGCTTTGCTCGATAACTGGGCGGTTATCGAAGTGGAAGGTTCCGACGCCCAACAATTTTTGCAAGCGCGAGTTACAAGTGATGTAAAGGCGCTTAAATCCGGTGACGGACAGGAAAGCGCGTTACTAGACCGCAAGGCTCATTTAACTGCCTACTTTTCCCTGTACTTGCTCAACGACACCTACTGGATAATCTGCACAAAGAACCAGGCGACCACTATCAGCAACGAACTAGCGAAATATCTTTTTGCCGAGAAAGTCACCATACGTGAACTGGCTTCAGAAAAGATCTGGACAGTGCAAGGTGCATATTCCAGTTGTCTGGTATCCGAAATAACTCCAGATACAACCAAGCAAATTGGAAAGGCATCAATTGAAGGACAATCAGTCACATGGATTTCTAAGTCCACAACAGGCGAACAAGGGTTCTTTTTAATAGGCGACAAAACAGATAACTGGTTAGTCAAACTTGAAACGCAAGCTAAACTTCTCGGCATGATCAACCTGTCAGAGGCAGCTCTTAACACAGCTCGTATCGAAGCTGGATTACCGCTTGTAGGTATCGATGTTAGCGAAGAAAATATATTACCGGAGACAAGCTTGGATGCACTTTGTGTCAGTTACACAAAAGGCTGTTATCTGGGACAAGAAGTAATTGCCCGCGTCAAAGCCCAAGGCGCTCCGCGGCGTGGACTAATGGGGCTAGTCTTTGCCGAAGGAGTTAACGCCACGTTTGCTCTCAATTCAGAAGTGTTACTCGATGGCAAAGCAATTGGACAAATAAAGAGTAATGTCTTTTCACCGACTCTTAAAAGAACCATTGCCTTAATCCTAATTTCAAGAGAGCATCGAGTACCTGACACTGAAATGTCTGTTGAGATTGCCGGTTCAACTTACAAAGCGACTGTAATTACCTTACCCTTCTACACAGCCAAAGAAAATAGTCAGAGGGCACAAGTCATCTTTGATTCAGCCTTATCACTCTACACCAAAGGCAGCGAGGATGAAGCAATTAAGCTCTTGCGTCAAGCAATAAAGCTGCACCCATTGCACGGTGATTCTTATGAAATGCTCGGTGTCATGCTCGGCAAGCGCGGACAGCTTGACGAAGCCATAGCTTTAATGAAACAACTTGAAAAAATCGATCCTGAATCAGTCATGGCTCATGCCAATCTTTCGGTATTCTATGTGCAGCAAGGCGACAAAGACAAAGCTGAGGAAGAAAAGGCAATAGCGATGAGTTTGCGCATGCTGCAAGCAACTCGTGAAATGAGCCACCAACAAGATAAACAAGACGAGAAGAAGAGGAAACAAGAAGAAGCTCTTCAGCGTCTAGAAATGTTCAAACAAGTAATTGCCATTGATGCAGAAGATCTTTTAGCCAATTTTGGCTTGGGTAATTTATATGTAGAGCTGGAGCAATTTGAACAAGCAATCCCACTTCTCAAAAAAGCAATTAATGTTAAGCCCGATTATACGGCTGCCTTTCTGGCTCTGGGACTAGCTCTCCAAGGCAACAAGCAATATCCGGAAGCAATTGATATCTACAGGCAGGGCATAATCTGCGCCAGCAAGCGCGGTGACGGTGAGCCAATGACTAAAATGAAAGAAAAACTGACTGCTTTAGAAGCAAGTCAGGTTTCCAGCGGAGCCAACTGAAATGCTAGGCAAACCCAAGTGGCTCAATGTCATTGCTTTCTTTGTCTATGCTTTTATGTATATTCCAATCGTTGTCCTGGTGCTCTACAGCTTTGAACAATCACGTCTAGCAGTTCATTGGACAGGCTTTACACTTAAGTGGTATCAAGCTGTATTTAGTGACGCAGCTATCGGCAATGCCCTGTTGAACAGCCTGATAGTAGCCAGCATCGCTGTCTTTGTAGCAGCGATAATGGGCACATTGGCAGCCGTGGGATTAAGCCGCTTTCGCTTCAAGGGGCAAAAGTTTTTCCAGGGTGCAATTATTTTGCCGATTATAGTGCCTGAAATTGCCATGGCCGTTTCTGCTCTCTCGCTCTTTGTCGCATTGGGACTTAATCTCTCATTAGCCACCATAATTGTTTCACACATAGTGTTTTGCACGGCTTACGTTGCCTTGACCGTAATGGGCCGCTTGCAAGGATTGGACCCACGCCTGGAAGAAGCAGCACAAGACTTAGGTGCATCACCAATCATGGCCTTTTGCAAGGTGACATTGCCATTACTAATGCCCGGTATTGTTGCTGGTTGTCTCCTGGCGTTTGTCATGTCCCTAGATGACTTCATCATCACGCAATTTACTGCAGGAGTTGGTGCCACTACTCTGCCGCTGAGAATTTACAGCCTGGTAAAGTTTGGTGTCAGCCCTGAGATAAACGCTCTGTCTACTCTCATGCTTTTAGGCACAGCCAGCCTGACGCTCATTGCTGAACTCATACGACGTCGCCAGCCGGGAAACCCAAGTGGGTTATAATTAGGCGGTTGTCCTTCTTGGCAGGGACTTTATTTACGCCGCTTAATATTTGAGATGCCGGCAAATTGCTTTCAATGACAAAACTCCTTTCAAAACTTACGACCCACACTGCACGCATCCATATGGCATACATATTGATCCTTGCTGTATTTTTTGGTCAGGCACTGCCGGCAATTTCTGCTACAGCAGCGCCAATCCCCAAGCCCAAGCTTAAGGTCCCGGAGCTTGTCAAAGAAGTATCGATAAGCACATACGTGCCGTCTTCGGTAGCACCTGGAAAAGGGCTTGCCGTCAACGTTATTTATCCTGAAACACCTCGTTATTCCGAAGGTGCTCCGATTGCCGTTGTAGTACCAGGTGGACAACGTGCCGATGGACTTGTGGTGACCACACATGCGGCTCAACAAGGATTTGCCGAAGTTCGTTTTGCTTTTCCCGGTGGTGGCACAGAAGCATTTCGTTCAACTGGTAATTACGACAGTCGTGGTCCCATCTGCCAAATAGCTCTTAAGGACGTCCTCTTATTTGCCCTGGGCAAAACAAGCGACTATCAAGGCAGGACAATCAATCACCTGGTGCCGACTCCTCTAACGACAAGCAACGTCGGCATACTTGGTTGGTCGAATGGCGGCAACATTGCCCTTGTGACCATGGCCAAATATGCCAAGGAATTGAAGGACTTATCCTGGATTTGCTTTTTTGAAAGTCCTATCGGTCCGCTGTTTTATCCAGCCAATCTAGGTGGTGCACACGATCAGTTTGTCAATAAACATTACCGTGAAGGTAGCTCGGCAACAGGACAAGTTCTTGTTGATTGGCGCAAGATTGCATATCAGGCAAATGCACAAAAGATGCCCGGCGAACACAAGAAAGTTGGCGAACCGGAAATTGAAGGTGTAATCTTTTTCGACGACAACCGCAATGGAACCTGGGAGGAGATCTCGGAATTCGCTCTAACATATGCAACTGATTCCGGTTTGGAAAAGCAATTCTATCCGGTAGAAGCTCTTATGGCGGTCATGCGATTTAGAATAGATCCAGGCGGTTGGGCCAGAGTTGCAAAACCTGAAGAAGCAGAGAATTACTTCAACGAGAGAGATGGCTCACTTTATATCAGTGACGTTTGTCAGGCTTACCCCAACCTTCTGGTGATGCTTGTCGGCACTCAAATTGATCATTACCAGAGACAAAACGACCACCCGCATATTGGCTATCTCTATAACGCTTTTCTGACAAAGAAAATCCGTTTTCTCTGCCTAAATCCAGATCCTCGCTACGTAGCCAAAATTGCCGAGATGAACGTAGGCAATTTTGTGGACAACAAGGTTTCCACCCCACTTGACGCCTCAGATATGGACGCTCATATGGAGCCGGAAGGTATTGTGCCGGACTATGTTTATACAGAAGCTGCAATGGCAGAACTGGCAGACCGCAAGCGCAACTCTACCATGACCGAATTAGCCAAAGCGCCGCTAATCCCCTACCCAAATAAGGGTACAGAGCCGCCTCCTCCACCTACACTGGCGCCTAAATTGGCTCCTGTGATTAGGACAGCGCCAGCAACAGGCGAAGAGTCGCCCAGTACCTCCATTGACGAGTCTCTGGAAGCAAGTCTTGAACCTTCGTCTCGGGTGCCGATTCATGCTCCTAAGGAGTCTCCCAAGTTAGCCCCCAAGATAGCGCCCAAGCCGGCTCCCCCAGTTCCTCAGCAGCCCGTACCAGCTCAACAGACTGAAGAAGGGCAGCTGGACGACCTTTTTCAAGACCCTTAATGGTCAGTGTGTTACGATCTAGTAGGTAAAGGACAAAGAGGCTTAGAACATGCTTAACAGCCCAGTAGACATTGCACTCATTTTCGGCGCCGCGCTCTTACTCTTCGGACCTAAGAAGTTACCGGAAATCGGCAAGGCGTTGGGGCAGGGCATTGGCAACTTCAAGCGCTCAATGATGGAAGCAAAAGACGAAGTCGCTCACGCTCTAAAAACTGACGAAAGCACAAAAAATGTTCCGGCATCTCCGACCAGCGAGCCCGAGACGCAAGCTTCGGCAGGGACCTCTGACGCTAACCGATAGCGATGACCGAGTTTGATGTAATCTCCAATTTCACTCCATCAGGAGATCAGCCTAAAGCCATAAAAGAGCTGACTGAAGGGGTAGTTAAGGGCGCCCGCTTCCAGACACTTTTAGGCGTGACTGGCTCCGGTAAGACCATGACGATGGCCCATGTGATCAAAGAGACACAGATGCCGGCCCTAATTTTGGCGCACAACAAAACTCTGGCTGCCCAGCTAGTAAATGAAATGCGCGACAGCTTTCCCAAAAATTCCGTCGAGTACTTCATTAGCTATTACGATTACTACCAGCCGGAATCGTATATCCCCTCTACTGACACCTTTATCGAGAAAGAAGCCAATATCAATGAAGAAATTGACCGGCTTAGGCACTCGACGACGCGCTCACTCTGGGAAAGAGATGATGTAATTGTAGTGGCATCGATAAGCTGCATCTACGGACTAGGAGTTCCGGAGCGCTATTTGTCTGCAGCAATAGAGATAACTAAGGGTCAGACTCTTGACCGTAATGATTTATTGAAACAACTCGTCGGCATCTACTATGAACGCAATGACATTGTCGTTGAACGCGCGCGCTTTAGAGCGCGCGGTGAAATTGTGGAAGTTTATCCAGCTTACGAAGAAAGAATCATTCGCGTTGAATTTTTTGGCGATGAAGTGGAACGCCTGGCAATGGTCAATCCTGTCACAGGTGAGAT
>SBAT01000183.1 GCA_005240105.1 Chloroflexota bacterium | reverse complement strand
GACAAAACAAAAATACCGATGCATTTGTCGAGTATCGCATCTCAGCCAATATTACTGCTACTTCGTTAGCCTACATTGGCTTGGGAAATATTGCTTACCGGTTTGGTGAGATGAAGGAAGCGAAAGGCTTTTACGGACAGGCTGTTTCTCTTGAACCCAATTCACCGGCAACGCATAGACAATTGGGATTGTTTGATTTAGCAATTAACGACCTTGTCGGTGCTAATTCTGAACTGAGCCGCACGCTTATTCTTGACCCACATGATCAGGTGGCTGGGCGGTCACTGGTTGGTCTGTGGCAGCGTCAGGTATCAATGAACACCAATGACGTTAACAACCATCTCGGCTTAGCCAGAGCCTATTTGCTGGCTGGAGATTTGAAATCCGCGCAGTCGGAATATCGACAAGTCGTTTTGATAGACCCGCAAAATCCACAATTGCCGGCAGCACGCATGGGCTTCAAGTTAGCCTTGTCGAGACAGGAAGTGGCTAGGGCGTTTGGTGCAGCCCGAGGTTTTGAAACGCAAGGTAATTTTTCAGCGGCCTTGCAGAGCGTGCAGAGTGCTTTGAGAATTGAGCCTAACAACATTCAACTGCTCAATTACGATGGCAGCCTTTGGGAGAAATTAGGGCGTTTCGAAAATGCCCGTTCGGCATATTTGACAGTACTAAGACAAGATCAAGCAAACACATTTGCTATTCAACGTCTTAATGCGCTGGCATCCGCCGGTGGTTTGGATGCAGCAAAGACAGGCTCGACGGGTCTGGGGATTGCTGCCGCATCAGCTGGTGGAGCGGCCCTAGGTGCTGCATTGCCGGCCATTATGTCACCGCCAACGATTCCTAAGATTGCTACAGATGCCGAAGTAAACAGTATTTCAGGACTGCTTGGAAATGTGCGCACAGTTGCCGCCGGCGAAAAGATGCGTATCACCAAAGGCGAAAATACCGTGCAGAGCCTAATGCAATTGATGGAGAAAATGAACGCTGGTGGTGGCAGCGGTGGTGCAGGTGGTCTTGATTTGTCCGCCTTATTAGGCGGCGGTGCTGGGACTTCGGCACCAGGTAGCTCTGGATTGCCTGCCGGTTTGGCCGCTTTGCTGGGTGGCGGCGGAGCTTCAGCAGGAGCGCCCGCTGGTGGATCTGGTTTGCCTTCAGGACTTTCGGCATTATTAGGCAGCATTGGTGGCGCTAGTGGACTGGCAGCAATTTTAGGCGGTGCAGGCAAAGGTGGGTCGTCTGGTTTGCCGCCCGGCATAGCAGCGCTGTTAGGCGGTGGAGGAGCAAGTAAGCCTTCATCCAGTGCCGGATTAGAAGGATTGCCGCCCAATATTCAAGCTATTGTTAATGGCACAGCTCCATCTCCTACAAGCAAGCCAAATTCAAGCATTACCGCCGGAGTGCCACCATCGGTGGCGGCCATTCTTGGTGCAGTGCCTGTACCCATGGCTGCAGCAGCAACTTCTGTAACTGCTAACAAGAGCGTCAGTGCCAAGAAAGTGGAATCGAGGACAAGCAAGAAAACAACTGCTAAGAAAACAGCAACTGCAATAGCAGCAAAAAATACTGCGACGGCATCATCGGCAAGCAATGTTGGTGCCGAAGTGGCAGCTGCCGGCGCTGGAGCAGCGGTGGGGGGCGGACTGGCGGGGTTCATGCCGATCATCCAGATGGCTATGGAGCGCTTTACGACGCTTGAGCAACAAACAAAAACAATGCAACAGCAATTAGAAGAAGCCAGGCAACAACTACAAGTTTTGCAGTCCCGACCACCATGTGGCGGCAACTATGTCCCTGGAATGCCGAGTCCTGGTGTTAACACTAACGGTGTAAATATGAACGGCGGTTCGGCGGCTCCACCAATGACGCCCGGATTCATGCCGATGACACCACAGCTTGATACCACTCAGTTAGGACCATCATCCATGCTTCCGCCGACTCAGTTCGGTGAAGTTGCCGGAATGGCAGCAGCAGGTGTTGGAGCGGCTGCAGCCGGTGCAGCTCTTAGCAGCATGCCTCCTTTGAATTCCCCGGCTCCGGCTGTGTCCTCAGCTGCTGCTGGTAGTGGAGTTAACACTATTGATACAAGTAGTAAAAAAAAAGAAAAACAAAACAAGGTCCGTCTTGAACTAGAAGGCGTGAGACCGGACATTTTCGGTATCAAGTTCAAGGTTGTTTTGAAGAATGACGAGAATCATTCAATTCCTGTGCCGGCGGATCCAGGAATCCTCAAGAAATTGAAAGTCTCCTTTCCGGCTACGTCAGTTCCAGCTCATAGCGAACTGCACGGTACCGTTAAATATAGTTTGCCGTAACGCTCCATTCTCGCTGTTGCTTGTTGAGAGAGGGCCGTTTTGTCTTTGGTTTCTTGGCCCAAGACGTCCTTGAAGATTCTTTCGTCTCTGATGAATTCTTCGGGATAGACTTTTACGTCACCGGAAAATGGATAGCCGTAGAAGGCGACGAGGAGTAGATTTAGGCCAATTAAAAGAGAGACGCCGGCGGTCATGATGATTTGCGACAGTAGATCGGTTAAGCCAAAGAAGTATGTGAATATAATTGTGCACACGGCGCCGACTATAAGGACAAACCAGACTGCCGGCCAGACGCCGTGAGCGGCAAGGACGAGTCTGTCCCGCCGGGCATCTGTAAATTCCGACAACTCGGTGAGCAGGGAAGAGTAAATGGCTTTTTGGCTTTCAGTTTGCGGTTCCCACATTACACAGGCTTTGTACAGTGCAACACGGTCTTTCTGCGCTTTTGGGCTGGCCTCTTGTCTGTTCATCAGACTCCACTCATTGGTGCGCACTTCATGGACGTAATCCATGCAGAGCTGGTGGATAAGTGTGCGCTTTTGAGACGGAAGCCCATCGGCCAGTTCGAAAATATTGGCTATGGCATTGGCTTCCTGCCCGACCATAAAATGCGCTTGTTGAAATTTGCCCATGCAATCAACCACAATTAAACCCAACAATACCGCATATAAAGTACCGACTACAGACAACAATGGACTGGCCACGTCGTGGTAATGCTTTAGGGTTGCGGCATTGACCCTGCGTCGAACGGCAAGAAGTCCTAGAACAGAAATAACAACGCCAACTAATACAACTAGTCCACCGACTAAATAAGAGTCCCAGGCAATCCTATCCATTATTGGTATAGTCCTTTCACAGTACGTACTGTGGTTTTTGTTTGTAGAGGTATCTAAAGGTGGCAACATCACCAGGTGACAGTTGAGGCACAATACGATCGACATACATAAGATCATCCCGATAGGGGCTGTGTGCCTTAATGCCCAGTGCGTGGCCAAATTCATGGGCGGACTGCGCCTGCAATCGTTCGCTGTTGCCGTCAAGCAAAAGTTCAATTACAACCGGCTTCTGGGCTATGTTTACTTGTTGTGCTAAATCAAACGGATAAACTTGAGCGGAAGTGATACCAGCTACGTGAGTGCCGCCGGGGGAGCTGGAATCGGAAAATCCGTCGGTGTAGAAGATAAGGATTTGGGCATTGCGCGGATCTTCGGTAAAAACAAAACTTACCAGCCCTTCGTTTTGAAAACGCCGCCATTGTTCTATGCCGTTGGCTACGATGTAATTGAGATCGGGCGTCCAGGAGAATGCTGTTTGCAACCCTGCAAATGGATCGGCAGCAGGAGCCTTTAGCATTCCATATACTTGCTCAACTCGCGTTTCTTGAATCTCTGAAAATGGGCACTCTGGTAGTTTGAGCCCAGGAGCAATCCAGATTTTTAAGGGCATTTTTTTTGCTTCCCAGCGTACGAGCGCGCCATTTAATGTAGGTTCGCCTGGAGCATAAGAAGTAGATTTCTGATTTGCCGGACGGTCTTCGCCAGGCGTTAAATGCAAACCACCAGCTCCGGGCAGATTAGATTCGCTAGATTGGCTATAGGTTTGAAAATTCGCTTTCGGCAAATAGCGAGTTTGAGCGTTTGATTGGTAGGCGTCAGCCATCGAAAGGACAACCAGAGCGATGCCAAGTAAGGTTTTTAATGAAACTCTGAGCATTAGCTCGCTCCTGGAATTGGCAAGGGCAATAAAATTAGGGTTCTAAAACTTCATTTTACAGAACGGACATTTTTCAAGCTCATATAATTGCCGAAGCGACTTTAAAGGTAGGACAATAATGACAGTCTTAAACGCATTAGGTGGCCAAGTTTTGACTGACCGTTACCAGGAAATGAGCATCAAGGCAGCCAAGGCTGTGGCTTCTCAGCTCAAGCAGAAGCCCAACAGTGCCCTTGGATTGCCAACCGGCAGATCACCTGTAGGTTGTTACAAACTTTTATCCGAATGGACTCGCTCGGGGAATTTGGACTGGTCAAAGGCTAATTGTTTTGCCCTCGATGATTATCTGCATGTCGAGGAAGAATTTTCCTTTGCCCGTTTTCTGGAGGATCACCTGTTCAAAAATATCAATTTGCCTGCTAACCAAAAGCACAATCCATGCTGGGTGGATGATTACGATGGCGTTATTGCCCGGTCCGGTGGCCTTGATTTGGTAATGGTGGGCATTGGTCGCAATGGGCATATTGCTTTCAATGAGCCAGGCACACCTGTAGAAAGCTGGACGCATTGCGTAGGCTTGACTGAGTCGACTCGCCAAGCTAATGCGCCATTGTTTCCCAACGCTACGATGGTACCAAGTGGTGCTGTGTCGATTGGTTTGTCGACAATATTTTCTGCCCGCAAGGTCATCCTGCTGGTAAGTGGTGAGAACAAGAGAGACATTGTAATTAGGTCTTTATCTGGTCCAATCACCACAGAAGTGCCGGCCTCTTGCTTGCAGAGGCATACTAATTTGCAGGTATTTGCCGACTTTGAGTTGCCGGATCATATTCCTCAGCATTAGGCCCGGTGAATGGAGGATGTAATTTTGTTTCCCAAGTTTAGGTGCATAAAGCTGACTGCACTGGTGGCAATTTCCACCATTTGCATATCTTCTTTACCTCAAGGTTTGGCTCAAGAGCAACAGCCAGGATTTGAAAGTGAAGACACGCGCATAGTAGCACCCAGGCAGTCGGTGCCCATGCAACCGGCCCGGCATGTTGATCCGGTTGTAGTGTTGGAAACAAGCAAAGGACCCATAGTAATTCGGCTCTTTGAAGAACTGGCACCAAATACGGTGAACAACTTTATTGACCTGGTAAATAAGGGATTCTATAACGGGCTCAACTTTCACCGACGCGAGGCCGGCTTTGTTGTACAAGGTGGTTGTCCCAACGGTGACGGCACAGGCAATTACATCGATCCGACGACTAATCAGCCGCGTTATTTAAAATTGGAAATCAACCCGGGACTGAGGCACAATTCGGCAGGAGTGGTGGCCATGGCCCGCAGCAACCATCCCGATTCAGCAAGCTGCCAGTTCTACATTACCCTTGGAGCCGCTCCACACCTTGACGGCAAGTACGCTGTCTTCGGCGCCGTCATCCGCGGACTGAATGTGGTCCACTCGCTGGCCATTGGCGACAAGATAATTTCAGCGACACTGCAACAACCGAATTAATTATTTAGTCAAATGCGGCAAGATGTGCGTGACGAGTTTGTGTCCACCTGAGTGATTCAGGTGGGTTGTGTCCCAGAAATCACCGTGGTTAAAATCAGGGTGTGCACCCAAAGGTACGTAGGTGGCGTTTTCTTTGGACGCCATTTGTCCAATGGTGTCTTCAAAGTGTTCATAGAAGCCTGGCGGCAAAAGTTGGCGGTTGACATCGGTTAAAGGCATGTTTACCAAGATGACTTTGATACCACGCTCACGGCAAACAGAGAGGAGCTTGTCCAGGAAGCCCATTTGGATTGAAAGATCGCGATCAGCAATATTGCGGTAACGGCGACGATATTCTTCCGTGCTGTTCTTCCAGCGATCTTCTTCGTTTCCATCAAGCATGAAGCCTGCTTGCTGAGTTGGTTTAGTTGATGATTCTGGTTTCTGCAGGCCAATTGCACTGCCTGCTGATTGGTAGAACTTCTCTATAGCTTTGTCTATTTCCTTTTGCAGGCGCCAGCGCTTGCCATAGAAGAAGCAAGTGTGCGTGCAGAGGAAGTCAGCCTTGTCCATCCAGTTCGGCAGGTAAAGGTTTTGATAGTTGGGGAAGTTTTTCAGTCCGACTAAGCGCTTGAATGTAAAAGTGTGGATAGGCGATGGCAGATCGTAGTCACTGAAATCACGCGGTGCAATTCCGAGGACCAGGTAGTCAGGTTTTTTGTCTCCCTTGAGATATTCGTTGACGTAAATGTAAGCATCGGAGGACATCTGTCCAAAAATTGCCAGGTTGAACACTGTTGGGTTGCGGAAGCCGGATTGAGAGAGATGTTTCTCCAGCGTGTGAGATCTATGGTGATGGAAAATGTCATAGATTGATTTGTCTGCTTCTTTGTCCATTGACCAAAATGGATACATAACAAGCGATGAACCAAGCAGGACAACATCTGGTCGCTTGGGCAGGTTTTTTAGATCATCCAGAGCCAGGTCAATTGAGCCTGTTCCGCCCCAGAGGTCTTTGGAAGACGCCTTTTCTTCCCCAGCAACGAGCCAGAGAGCCAAATTGATAACGGCAAAGATAGCCAGGGCCCAAAGAGAGGCTGTTATCCAGGCTGATGTTCTAGGTTTAGCTGAATCCAGGCTGGGTTTGGCACCCTTGGCTTGGACGGACTCAGGTTTAGCTGACAAGATTTCCGGCAAAACGGATACCCCGACTTTACGCTTGACTATTTTAAGGTCCGGGTACTGAGCCGGCGATTAAGCTTTTATAGGACTTAGACGGCTCTTTTGACCTTGCCTGCCTTTAAGCAGCAAGTGCAGACCTTCATACGCTTTGTTGTTTGACCAACAATAGCCTTGACTGGCTGCAAGTTTGGGAGCCAGCGGCGCTTGTTATGGGGATTGTAGTGCGAACGGAGGAACGTGTAGTTATAACCGGTCATCGGTCCCTTGCCGCAAACATCACAACGTCTGGCCATGATTTAAATCCTTCTTACAGTCCTAATTAGAGTGGCGTACGGGAGCAAAAGGCGCTCCGGACGGCACGTATACGTCGAATTAGTGATCGTAGCATTTCTTGCCAAGATCTAGCCCACCTTTTCAAAAAAATTAGATTGTTGGGGTTAAGCTAAGTGGCAATTATCATGGTAGTCTGTGTTCGGGAAATCGTCTTGTTTCGACGCTGTTGTCAACATGAGCGATTTCTGAACAAATCGCGGGAAGACTTGGGTTAAACGATGGCATTAGTAAATTACGCGGCAAGGGAAATCAACTGCAAAATCGTTTACTACGGTACCGGACTTGGCGGTAAAACGACCAACCTCAAGTACATCCACAGCCAACTGGCCCCGACCACCCGCGGCGAACTGATAAGCCTTGCCACTGAAACTGAAAGAACACTCTTTTTTGACTTCTTGCCATTGGACCTGGGCTCTGTTCAAGGGTTCAAAACAAGATTTTCACTTTATACAGTCCCTGGACAAGTGGAATACAACGCTTCTCGTAAGCTGATTTTGAACGGCGTTGACGGCATTATTTTCGTAGCTGACTCGGACGTTATGCGCTCGAAAGACAATGTTGAGTCACTGCAAAACATGATTGAAAACTTGGCTGAATACAGCCTGACGCTCGATAATGTGCCTTGGGTTTTGCAATACAACAAGCGCGACCTGGCATCAGCGATGCCTATTGAGCGGATGGAAAAAGAATTGAATATTCGTGGCGTGCCAAGTTTTGAGGCAGTGGCCTCCGAAGGTCTGGGAGTGTTTGCCACCTTGAAAGCAATCAGCAAGCTGATCTTGAATCGCTTGCAATAGCGGCGCATATGCCGGTTGTTCATGGCAAATACAAAGAAGTTGAATTGAACGCTTTGCGGCGGGCAATTCTAGTTGAACGCAAGGGACGCTACGCAGACTTTCAGGGTAAGCGATCTACATTTTCGCAGTTTATGCGTCAAACAGCTGCCGCTATGTGTAGGCGTTATCCTTCAGAAGCACGCTGGGCAACAATACTGGGATTGTTTCGCGAATATCCAAACTTGGATGTGGCGACGCGAATCGCCGTAATGCGTCGGGCCGAGGAACTTGTTGAAACCCTTATGGCAAATCCGCAAGGTGCGGTTGCAACGACACGGGTACCTTCTGCGAGTGCACCCAAAACGGAGAAGCCTTCAGTCAGCAAAGCACCGGCTGCCAAAGCGGTCGATATCAGAGTTGTGCCGGCCGTAAAAACCGTTAAGGTAAACCGTGATACCAAAACGAGTCGCTTGCCGCGTGAGGTCGAGGTTCAATTCGTAAAGGGCGTCGGTCCCAAAGTTGCAGAGCTATTAAACCGGCTCGAAATTTTTACTGCCCATGATTTGATCCATCATTACCCAAGACGACATCTCGATTTTCAAAACCGCTTGATGATAAAGGATGTCCAACCAGGGCAAGAAGTTACAGTATTTGGCACCATCGCTTCCGTTTCCGCATTCCAGTCTCGTCGTGGCAATGTCTCTATCTTGACCGTGGTGATTTCCGATGGCACTGGCAGATTGAACATAACTCGCTTTATTGGTGGCAAATCGAACAAGTATTTGCTTGATCGCTATAAAGATCAATATCCGAAAGGCGCCCAAGTAATGGCTTCCGGTGTTGTAGAACGCGATAAATCCGGTAGGCGGCTGGAATTGAAGAATGCCGAGCTGGAGATTTTTGGTAATTTGGCGGGCGATGGCGAAGAGTTGGATTCCATTCATGCCGGACGATTGGTGCCTGTTTATCCGTTGACCGAAGGGCTCTCGTTGCGCTATCTGCGCAGTGTCATCCATAACGCGCTTGAGTCTTTCTTGACCAATGTAGATGAGACGCTCCCGTCCGACATTATTAAGCAGTACAAGCTCGTCGACATCCAATCAGCCCTGAAGGAAATACATTTTCCGGAAAGTCATGAATCGTTGGATGCGGCAAGGCGGCGACTTGTCTTTGATGAGTTGTTTGGTATGCAATTGCAGCTGGCGTGGCGCCGCCATCACTATCAAGTCAGTGAATCGGCTGTTGAGCTGGTTATGAAACCGGACGGACTTGTCGCGAGGCTAAAGGCAAGCTTGCCTTTTACGCTCACCAATGCTCAAGAAAGAGTCTTCAAGGAAATTGCCAGCGATATGTCTTCTGGTAAACCCATGCAACGTCTTGTGCAGGGTGATGTCGGCTCCGGTAAAACCGTAGTGGCATTGATGGCCTTGTTGGTGGCAGTTGAAAATGGCTATCAGGGAACGATAATGGCTCCGACTGAAATTCTGGCTGAACAGCATTTTCGCCAGTTTCAGAAGCTGCTTACGCCGTTGGGACTGAAGTCCGCACTGTTGTTAGGCAAGCAAGGCATCAAGGAAAGAAGAGAAGTTCATCAAGGGCTTTTGTCTGGGCAAATCCATATTGCAGTTGGAACGCACGCTTTAATTCAACAAGGTGTAGAGTTCGAAAAACTAGGTCTGATTATCATCGACGAACAACATCGATTTGGCGTTAAGCAAAGAGCGCAGTTGAAGGCAAAAGGTATTAATCCGCAACTTTTGACGATGACAGCCACGCCGATTCCCCGCACCCTTGCCCTTTGCTTGCATGGCGATCTTGATGTGTCGGAAATTGATGAGCTGCCACCGGGACGGAAAGCAATCCAAACAAAGCTTGTGACTGGAGCCGAGAAGAGACAACTATGGGAGTTTGTTGAGCGTCAAGTGCAAGCAGGACGGCAGGCTTATGTTGTATTTCCGCTTATTGAAGAATCGGAGACGTTGTCCGCTAAAGCTGCTACTGCCGAGTACGAGAAGCTGAGAACCCATGTATTTCCGAACAGGCGAGTCGGCCTTATGCATGGCAAATTGAAGCCGCAAGAAAAAGACGAGGTAATGGAGCAGTTTAGACTCGGAGAGCTGGATATTCTAGTTTCAACAACGGTAATTGAAGTTGGCGTCGATGTGCCTAACTCAACGGTTATGGTAATTGAAAATGCCGATCGGTTTGGACTGGCTCAGTTGCACCAGTTAAGAGGACGGGTTGGCCGTGGTGCCGAGCAGTCCTATTGCTTGTTGTTGTCCGATAGTCGCACCGATACAACCAGGCAACGGCTGGAAATACTGACAAAAACAAATGACGGTTTTGTGGTGGCGGAAAAAGATTTGGAAATAAGGGGTCCTGGTGAATTTTTAGGCACGCGTCAGAGTGGGCTGCCGGATTTGTTGCTGGCAGATCTGCTTAATGATGCGGAAATTTTGGAATTAGCACGCAAGGCGGCGGTCGAAGTTATTAATGCCGACCCGGAACTGGAAAAGCACCCGGCGTTGAAAGAACGCGTCAACAAAAACCTTGCCCTGCAGCAAACGCAGTATCTTGGTTCGGGCTAAGGGCTAGTTAGAGCTGCGGTTTGTGGCTTTCCGATACAAGCGACAGGAAAACATAGAAGAGTTGTTCTGTGCCTTTTAAAAATGAGTCTAGCGAATCATCAGGCAGAGCCTCACTGTTTAGATCAAATATCGGACGATCGGGATTCAAGCTAAGGCATTTGAGAGCGTCGAATTTATTTCCGGCATCGGAAAGTGCTTGATGAAGGTATCGCCTGACTTGATCTCTGCCCAGCAAAGCGGACAAGCTGCTGGTCACTGAATTAATGCCGTTAATAATGGTAATTGCCTTTAGTGAAACAGGTTGTGGCGCCGGTGCTACTGGTTCCGGCTTAGGTCGAGCCGGCGCTGCCTTGGCGCGGATCATTTCTTTATTGAGCATTTCTACCATGCATGCCAAAACAGACCAGCGATCAAATGGAAGCTTGTTGGCTATTTGGCTAACGGATAGTCCAACTTCAAGGAGAAACCAAATTTTGCGTCCTGTTTCAGCTTGGGTTGCGTTGAAGCCCTTCCAGTTGGGCGAGCCGTTTTGCAAGTAGATCATCTCCGGCCAATCCAACTTCTGCATCAATTGAGGGAGTTCGTCGGAACGTCTTGCTGCTTCCAAAAGGAATTGATGGGGCTCCTTGCTGCTCAAAACTGGGTCTGGTGCGACCATACTTTCCTCGGGCTGCGGTTCAAAAACAAATTCCATCGGCTCTGTGTGTGTAAGCAATTCATACCAGGCAGATTCGCCACTTAAATGGCCAAAACCAACCTGAAGAAGACGACCCTGCCTGACGCTAATGCTGGCTGACAGTTTGCCGACGCGTGCTTTAAGGGTAAGAATTCCAGTTTGCCTGGAGGAGACAACCGTCTGAATGACTGTCGACAGATCAAACAGAGAGAGGTCACCTTTCAATCCCGCTGCTTCTGTCGGAGAAGACTTGTCCAAGCGTTTGGTAATCAGACTAACAATTTCTTTGGTTACTTGTGGGAAGTACGTTTGCAGCTCGTTAAAGGCCTTTATAGGCAGCTTGAGAATGATCGAGTTTTCGGTAGCACGAATTGTCGCTGTGCGTCGTGATTCGTTGTATGCGGCCATTTCGCCGAATAAGTCTCCGGAGTTGAGATGGGTTAGGAGCTTGGGTGGATCGTGCCCCTGGAAAACGGCAACCTGACCTTCGCGAATGATATAAAGGGCATCTGCTTTGTCCCCCTCATGGAATACTATTTGCCCGGTTGCCAGACTCTCTTCCTCGAATAACTGGCTGATGGCTGAAAGCACGCGTTCATCAAGCACTTTGAAGATGGTGCGTTCTTTGAGAAAATCAGCTAGTCCTGGCGATGACTGAACCACGCTACCTCACAAGGTTTTCAACTTGGGATGTGCTACTGGGGGCATCTGTTGTCGGGGTTTCCGAAGTTGTGTTGGTGGGTGCCGCTACCTGTCTTATTTTTGAAAGGTTGGCATTGGCCGATTCTGCATAGGGACCAGCTGGCTCTAGTGACAAGTACTTTTCAAAGGCTGCTGTTGCCTCTGTTGCATTATTGTCATTCATGTTGATCAAGCCGAGGGCATAGTAGGCAGCTGAAAACTTTTCATCCAGCGCTACTGCTCGTTGGTATTCAGCTTTTGCTTCGGCGGGCATATTTTGTCCGGCATAGGCTAGGCCCAAGTTGTAGTGCACTTGAACATTATTTGGCGCGGATACGCTGGCTGATTTGTACTCGCTCATGGCGTCAGTGAAATTCTTTTGCACCAAGTAGGTGTTGCCCAGATTTACATGTGCTTCCATGAAGCGGCCGTCAAACTCAAGTGCTTTGCGGTATTGCGAAGCCGCACCTGTCAAATCGCCAATTTTCTGCAATGCCAAACCAAGATTGTTGTAGGCTTGCGGCGAATGTGGGTTTATCTGTACGAGACGCTGATAAATTTCAATGGATTGCTCGTTTTTGCCTTGATCCGACAAATTGTCAGCCAAGAGTCCTAAGAGTTTGCTGTCTTCCGGATTTACAGCAAGCAATTGACGATATATGATTTCGGCTCGTGCGGGGTTACCTTCTTCTGTGCACAATATCGCCAGACTTAACTGAGCATCCTTGTTGTTTGGGTTGAGGGCAATTGCTGATTCCAGGGCGGAGCGAGCACCAGGCTTGTCTTTCAAGGTGATGAGGGCTTTGCCCAATTCTACATAAGCGTTGGCGTCGTTTGTCTCGATAGACAAACCTTGACGATAGTAGTTAACTGCTTCTGCTAACTGTCCTTTCATAAGCAATGTTCTACCCAGGTTAATCAAAGCCTGACCATCGTTTGGTGTTGCATTTAGCACGGCGCGAAATTCAGTTTCTGCTTGTGCCAGTTGTCCCTTGTTCTGTCTTATTATGCCCAAATTGTAGTGAGCGTTGACATTGTCCGGGCTGGCTTTAACAACAATCTCAAATTCTTGAGCTGCTGAATCGAAATCGCCACTTAATTGCAGTGCGTAGCCCAAACCGTAAATTGTCTCTATCTCGCCTGGTTTGATTTTTTGAGCGTTACGGAAAGCGGCAATGGCTTCACCGTATGTGCCCAGCTTAGTCAAAATATTTCCCAGTGAATACTGCCAGTCTGCACGGTCTGCCTTTATGCCCGTTGCGGTTTTTAATTCCTTCGCTGCGTCTGCCAGATTGCCTTGCATGTTCAGTGCGGTGGCTAATTGAGCATGCGCTTCCGGAACCGAAGGCTCAATGGTGATTGCTCGGGCAAATTCATGGGCAGCACCAGCTGCGTCGCCTGTCGACAGAAGGGAATTGGCATAGTTATAGCGAATGGAAAAGTTGCCCGGCTCGTGAACGAGGACTTTGCGATATTCAATAATGGCATTGCGCCAGTCGCCTTTGTCCTGGTAGGTGGCAGCTAGTTGCGCTCTTGCTTTCAGGTTGTCCGGATAAGCGGCTACTACATTTCCTAATTCGGCAATTGCCCCATCAAGGTTGCCGTAAACGCGAAGAGCAATGCCCAGGTTTAAACGCAGCAATGGAACATCAGGACGTAGGCGTGCCGCATCTTGATACTGCCGAATAGCGTCGACAATCTTTCCTTGTGATTGGAAGAGTAGTCCCAGTGACTCGTGAGCAAAGGCATCGCTAGGTCTTAAGGCTATTGCCTGCTGATACTCGGCAATTGCGTCTTCAAGATCACCATGCTGTTGAAGAGCTGTGGCTAGACTGATGTGTGCTAATGGATCGCCTGGAGAGGTTAGAACGACTTGCTTGAAAGCGGCTATTGCCCTTTCCAGATCGCCGGCTTTGAAATAAGTGACGCCTTGATAGTAATGCTCAAGGGTTTGCTTGGACATTGGCTGCCCTAACGCCCAGGTTGGAGCTGCAATGGTTAGCGTCATAGCCGTGGAGACGATCAGTTTTCTCAACATGGTTGTTTTTCCAGGGTTGGGAATATAAAGAAATGCTTGTCAAGGTATAATGTTTAGCAGACTACATTATGCCTCATCAATATAAAGATTGGCATAATGATTGGCAATTATTTCCTACTTGAAACTCTAACTAATCTGGAAGGCGGCATTGTTGGCTGCTTTTGACAAAGGTAACAAGTTGGGGTTTTCCCCTAATTGCTAATAAAAACCGTTAGACACGTTGGCTAATTTTCGGTGTCGTTTTTTGGACACAGTGCACATTGCTGTCAATAGCAGGGCTGGTGTACATTAAGAGTAGAAGAACAGAGCAACACTTATCAAAAGTGCACTGTTGATGCGGCTTTCATGCCGCCTTCTTTGGAACAAGTTGAAATAGAGAGTATATGAGCAACGCAAAATTCCTAATAACGAGTTTTCTGTAGCGTCTCTTCTTTACCAGTCGCTTGTGTGTATTTGCGACTAATTCCAATAGTTTTCCAGTTGAATAGCCGGCACACCATAGGTGGTAGTGCGGGTAGTGTTCAACGCAATGAAAGGTACGTTTTATGGTTCTCTACAAGAAGGACATGCAAGAAAAATCAAGGTTGCCGATTGTAGACAGGCAGGCGCTACGCTACGAAGAGATGGCCGCTGAAGCATTGACGAACTCAATTGAGCACTTAAACCATGCTTACAGGCAGAAACTCTGCGGAGCAGAAGGTGCAGTCGAGTTTCGTGATGGTGGTGTCTATACCTACGACAATCACGGCAAACGCTACTTGGATTGCTTGGGTGGTTACGGCATATTCAACGTCGGACACAGACACCCAAGGGTAATCGAGGCTGTACGCAACCAATTAGATCAAGTCTGCCTGCATAGTCAGGACTTGCTCAATCCTTGGGCTGCCGAACTTGCAGCCAAACTAGCTGATGTTGCTCCGGGCAAACTTAAATACAGCTTCTTCTGTAACAGTGGAACAGAAGCTGTTGAAGGTGCCCTGAAACTGGCTCGTCTGTACACCGGCAAGACGGAAATTATCTCCACACGTAATTCCTATCACGGTGTTTCCATGGGCGCATTGTCGGCAACCGGTCGCGATGTGTTCCGTAAGCCATTTGAGCCATTGCTCGAGGGATTTGTGCACGTGCCGTTTGGTGATGCTGCCGCTATTGAAGCAGCCATTACAAAGAAGACAGCTGCTGTAATTCTTGAGCCTATCCAAGGTGAAGGTGGAATTCATGTGCCCCCGAAAGGCTACTTGAAGAAAGTTCGCCGGATTACACAGAAGCACGGCATTTTGCTCATCCTTGATGAAGTGCAAACAGGCATGGGCCGTACCGGTCGTATGTTTGCCTGTGAACATGAAAATGTCCAGCCGGATATCATCTGCTTAGCCAAAGCGCTTGGTGGTGGTGTAATGCCGATTGGCGCCTTCATGTCTACATCTAAGATATGGAAGGTGTTGGAGGACAACCCAACAATTCACAACTCCACATTTGGTGGCAATCCGCTGGCTTGTACTGCAGCCTCGGCAACCATCGATGTGCTGAGAGATGAGCACTTACCTGCTCGTGCAACCATGATGGGCAACCACTTCATGCGCCGTTTGACACAGCTCATGAGACGTTATCCGGAATATGTTGCCGAAGTAAGAGGCAAGGGTCTTCTAATTGGTCTGGAATTCCAAACTACGGAAATCCGTGAAGCAGTGCAAGTTGAGCTCTTCCACAGAGGAGTATTGGTTGCGGCTACACTCAACGCTAATCGTACAATTCGCATTGAGCCGCCACTAATCATCACAGAGGCGCAGATCAACTTTATGGTTGACACCTTGGAGTCTATCTTGATTGACATTGCCGCTAAGAAGGTAAAGGTCAAGAAGAGAAAAGCCAAGAAAGACTAATTCAAAGAAACAATAAGTAACTGCCCCGTCAAATTCGATGGGGCAGTTTTCTTTCCGAGAGGGTAGACTAGTAAACTCTTTCTGGGGGTGGAAATTCATGAAGAAACTAAGCTGGAAGACAAGCGCGTTTGTATTAACGGCATTTACCGTGTCGGTAGCTCATGCCCAAACCACTACTACTGAAGAAGTGGTGATTACAGAGCCGGCGTTTAAGAAGCAGGACAAACCCTTGATAAAGGGTGGGAAGGAAACCCGGATTCCATATAGTCCGATACCGATATTTAGGCAAAGACTGACCAACAGTTTGGAGCAAATCGATACTGGCGTATCAAAAGGCTGGGTAACCAGTGATGTTGCCGCTGGTCTAAAGCAGCAAGCAAGTGAAATTGCTCCATTGATAGACAAAATCAAAGATGTAAAAGGTGCTGATAAACCTTTGGTTGATGCAGTTGAGTCAAAGCTTACAGCGTTGAATGCTGCTGTACATGCCGCATTCAATGAGAAACAGAGTGTAAAACCAGCTGCAAAGACGGAAGTAAAAACTCAAGTACCGCCTGCAAAACAAGCAGCGAAGACTACTGTTGCAGCTAAAAAGACCAATGTCACAAAGTCGAAGGTCACTACGACACAAGCGAAGTAGAAGCTTTTTAGAATGCGGCTTATATTCTCTCGGTGCGCCGTCGAAGTTGACTTTGTCGTCACGCCAGAGAGGCACTTCTGTTTCGTGGCCGGTGGGGTGGGCGACATACCACGACGTTGATTGTGGGTAGTCGACGGCCTAGCTGTAACATACTTCAACTTTCTCGCGGTTTGTGGAGTCTTCTCATTTCTTGCGATTTGAGATAAGTAACTGCCCTGTCAAATTTGATGAGACAGTCTTTTGTCCGAGAGGCTAGACTGATACACTCTTAATAGGGGGTGTACGTTCTTGAAGAAACTAAGCTGGAAGACAGGCGCACTTGTATTAATGGCATTTACCGTGTCGGCAGCTCATGGCCAAACCACGAATACTGAAGAAGTGGTTATTACAGAACCGGCTTTCAAGTCACAGGATAAACCATTGATAAAAGATGGAAAGGAAACTTGGATTCCCTATAGTCCAATACCGTTATTTAGGCAAAGACTCACAAACAGTTTGGAAGAAATCGATACTGGTGTATCCAAAGGCTGGATAACCAATGAAGTTGCAGCTAGTTTAGAGCGGCAAGCTAATGAAATTGCTCCATTGATAGACAAGATCAAAGATGTAAAAGGTGCTGACAAGCTTTTGGTTGATGAGGTTGAATCTAAACTGACTGCTTTGAATGCTGCTATTTATGTTTCATCCTTTAAAAGACCAGTCCAATGGGAAACGCCCGAATCAGTCAAATTCCGCTAAGTCACCTTGGTACGGCAGAAGTAGAAAGTGGCAGACTCTCATAGTAAGTTGAATAAGGAAATAGTTTCCTGCTGTCTTTGTCCGCGTCTTGTTGAATATAGGCAAAAGATAGCGAAGGAAAAGCGCGCTGCTTATGCCAATTGGGATTACTGGGGTAAGCCGGTCATTGGCTTTGGGGACCCTGCTGCTCAACTCTTGATAGTGGGATTGGCACCGGCTGCGCATGGTGCTAATCGTACAGGTCGCATGTTTACAGGTGATAGCTCAGGGTCTTTTTTAATGCGTGGGCTGAATAAATTTGGTTTTGCCAACAAGGCTGATAGCATCAGCAGGCAGGATGGTCTTCAATTGAAGAATGCTTACATCACGGCAGCAATTCGGTGTGCGCCACCAGGCAATAAGCCGTTGATTGACGAGATATTGAATTGCCGGCCTTATCTATTGCGTGAGATGGATTTGCTGCCTAGTGTAAAAGCAGTGCTTGTGCTGGGCAAGATTGGCATGGATGGCTATTTGGATGTACTGCGAGCGCAAGGGCATAAGATTGGTACATTGGCTTTTGCGCATGGTGCTGAGTATGACTTAGGTAAGGGCTTGCCGAGACTGTTCGTGTCATATCATGTTAGTCGTCAGAACACGCAAACAGGCAAGCTTACGCCTCCCATGTTTGAGTCGGTGATTGGGAGTATCAAAAAATATCTGAAAGATTAATTTCGTGCTAGGTGGCTGTAATAAAACTCAGAGTAAGGTAAATATGAAGATGGTTATTGGGTTGATGATAAGAGCCCTCGGGTTCTGCTCGCAAGAGCTAGTCAACCCATTACTATTATTTGCGGAGCAGCTATGAAGATACAAATGGTGCCCTTGCTTGCAGGCGCTTTCATCTGCTTAATATCTAACTGCTTGCAGAGCTCTGCGGTAGCAGCTGGTGACAATCAAACAACTGACTGCGAAGAAATTAGATTTCTCTATGAAGCCGATCAAGAAGACCGGACAAAACTGGAATCAGCAGGATCCGGCGCATGGCAGCCGCAGGAAATGAGCCGACTATCTGAGCGGGATGTAGAGCGTAGGAAACAGACACTGGAATTGCTAAACGGTGGCAAGCTTCGCTCGGCAGATGACTACTTCTATGCAGCGATGGTTATGCAGCATGGCAACAAGGCAGAGGAATACCTACTCGCTCATATACTTGCTACCGCTTCATTGAAATTGGGAAGAGAGAAATCTGCCTGGTTAGCCGGTTCATCACTCGATAGATATCTCATAAAAATTGGACAACCACAGGTATTTGGTAGCCAGTTCAATAATTCCCAACCAACCGATCCGTCCAAATGGACTAATGAGCCGTACAATCAAAATCTTGTCCCAGATGCCCTGCGTAAAATCTATTACCAGCCAACTCTTGAAGAGACTAAGAGCCGTCTTGAGTCGCTGAGAAACAACAAGCAGCTTAAATCTAGTGCACCCGACTGAACTTTTCTGTTGTAGTAAATCATGTTCGTTTCTAAAGGGTAGTACTTAGTTGTTCCTTGATGCTTAACCAGTGATTGGTCAAGATTTCTGAGTGGGTTGCAAGCGCGGAAGTTTCAGTAAGCAGAGGAAAGACAACTGCTTTGTGTCCGCGAGTCCAGACGCCATTCTCCGTTGGCAATAACGTTCCCTCCCCTTCAT
>SBAT01000064.1 GCA_005240105.1 Chloroflexota bacterium | reverse complement strand
GTCTCTGGAGAAGGCCTCGTAAATTCTGTAAAAATCGAGGTTGTACTTCTGGCAAAGAATTAGAAATTGGTTGGATACGGCGAAATTTAGATATCTCCAGCTGTTTACGAATAATTTGCCCAGCTCAGCCTCAATTGGCGAAACTCTAATTATGGACGGGGCAAACCTGGCAAACAGCTGAGTTGCCATTTCAAACGCATCTTCTTCAAACGCGCCTACTATCTGTGGCAAATCACAGAGTTCCTCAAGAGCCTTGCCTTCGGCAATACGCTCCGGACAGACGGCTAGATGGATCTTCCTGCCTTGTGACTTTAGTCTCTCGTATATGAGTTTAGAAACTCCCGGATAAAGCGTGCTCCTTAATATGAGCAATGCGCCATTCTTCATGTGTTTAATTGTATTATCGGTATGACTGTATAACTCTTTGAGTAAAGGATTGAGGTGGCTGTCAACCGGAGTGCCAATCACCTCAATGACTATGTCGGCATCCTTTAGCTCATTAATCGAACTTGTAGCCTTGAGCGATTTCCCGACAACTTTTTGCAAAATTGGCGCCATGTTGTCTTCTAGAAACGGCATCTGCCCGGAATTAACTGTGCGGATTTTCTCCTCATCCAGGTCAATCAGGCAAACTTCTAGATCGTCAAGAGTCGCCAGCACCACCCCTAGCGGCAAGCCAACATGTCCGCAACCACCAAGTATGGCAATTTTCTGTTTTTTCATTGAGAGCCCTGACTGCAACGGTGCCTATGCTGGAATAATACCACTATTGTGCTACTCTAAAATCGGCGCCTCTCCGGTTGCTCTGTACATTCCTCCGTTAGAGTAGACAAGAACTATGAACATGCTCATTAGTGGCAGCGAGGGATCGCTTGCGCAGATGGTAATACCGGAATTCCAGAAACTAGGATATTCCATAATTGGAGTCGATAATTTTGCCAGATACGGCACTATCGAAAGAGAGCGAAACTATCAATTCCTGCAAATGGATCTGACGGATTCATCCAGTGTCAAAGATCTCTTCCAGCAATACAAAATTGATATCGTGTTCCACGCAGCAGCACTTGTCTATGGCGTCGTCGGTTTTCACGAAAAGCCGGCCGACATCATTGTCGACAATAATTTGATGACAATGAATTTGTTAAAGCATGGGGCTGACAAAATTCGTCATTTCATCTACCTATCTTCCAGCATGGTTTATGAGAAATCAAAATCGGTGCCGCACAAGGAAGAAGACGCCGATTTGTCTCAAGTAATGTCAACGTCTTATGGACTGTCGAAATATATTGGCGAAAGGGTTGTGAAGTCGTTTCACGAGCAGTACGGAAACAAATTCACCATTTGGAGACCGTTCAATATCATCACTCCCTATGAATCGCCGGAAGATCAAGGAGTGAGCCATGTTTTTGCTGATATGATTCGCAAAATCATTGTAGAGAAACAACGGCCGCTCAAAGTTTTAGGAGATGGACAACAAGTACGTTGCTTTACCAATATTTTTGATGTAGCAGAAGCAATTGCCTCATTTTCGCTTGACCCAAAAGCTGAGAACGAAATATTTAACATTGGCAATCCTGAGCCGGTGACGATTATCAAACTCACCGAGCTCATCGTCGAAATAGCCAAAGCGAATAAACTGCTTCCACAAAGCTACTCATTGACCTACGAACACTTGCCTGTTTATGCTGATGATGTGCGCTTGCGTATTCCTGACGTTTCAAAAATAGAACGTGTTTTTTCCTGGAAAGCAAAGACAACGCTCAGTCAGTCACTGCAACAATGCATAGAACACCAGTTAGCCACGAAGGCTCTTTCGGTGTGTGAATAGTCTAGGAACGACCGATTCTTTTGAGTTTTTGCAATAAAGAATAAGATGGTTGTCCGGCGAAGGTACTGACGCTGAGAAGTGTTACGTAAACCTTGTCTAAAAGCCGTGGTGTCATTTCGTAAGCTAATGAAAAATATTGGCGCGCCACATCTTCATGACCGTTTTTGAAACAATCTAATCCGATGGCAATACAGCTGCCTGCATGCTGGCTGGAGGCTACCCTAAATGTCTCTTCGAGTTCACTTTCTTCAAAAATACCGGCGGACTTGGCTAATTTGTAATGCTTCTTAAGGAGGTCACGGTATGAACGGCCAATCTCGGCGTTCCGTCTAAATTTTGCTGTGGCTGTGCCACCATGGATTCTATATTCACCCACTTCTTCAGCGACAAGGGCGATCTTCCCCTGTAGGGCTATACGTAGCCATAAGTCCATATCCGGGCAGTAATGAACAAGTTCGTCGTAATGGCCCGCTCGATCCAAGGCTGTTTTCCGCAGCAACACTGCTGCAGGTTGTACTTTAATTTTGCCGGTCAGGTATTGTTTGTAAAAGGTTGCGCCATCTAATAACTGATCTACTTCTGAAACCGCAATTTTTTCTGTGACCTGGCCCGCTTCGTTGATTGCTAACACGGAACCTATTGCTGCTGCAACAGAAGTATTATTTACTATCTTGGCATAGAGCTTCTTAAGACCACCCTTTATGAGCCTATCGTCATCAGGGAAAACCATTAAAAGCTCTGTCTGACAAAGTTCAAGACATTTATTGGCTGCACCAATCATGCCTAGATTTTCCGGATGATAGAAATACTTCAAACGTGGATCATTGAAGCTATCGACTATCTCCTTTACATTGACTGGCGAAGCCGTATCAACTACCAGAACTTCTAAATCAATCTCCGTTTCGCTGAGTATGCTGGCGATAGCTTGGCGCAAGTAATCATCGCGATCGTAAGTAGGTATAGCTATGGTTATTTTGTCCACGGTGTTTAACCTTAGCTTGCCTTTGTACGGAAAGGTTTGTATTCCGGTGAGAGGAACATTGTTTTGAAAATGGCATACGGTCCAAGTATGAACAAGGCGAGAAACGAGACAAATATTCCGCGGATACTTTTGGCCTTAAAATTGAGTTTGGTGTATGCCCAATAAACACGCATCCAGCCAAAAACGAGGCGAATATAGTTGTCTGGTCGAGCGGTCATTCCGTTATGTTTGCCTTGAAAATATGTCCAGGCAGAACACCGTTTTATGGTCAAACCAATCATTTGCCGGACATTGGGAACACGAATAGGATGGCTTACTTTGGCATCGCTAACGAAGGTTATTGCTGTTAGCGGCAAAAGGCGTTTATGTAAGTCACTGTCTTCCTGCGAAGGATACAAGAAGTTTCTATCGAACCCGCCCACTTTTTCGAACAAACTTCTTTTGACAGCAATGTTTGCCGACCAAAACAAACCACCTGTCGTATTAATTGGGCACTCGCAAAATACCTGGTTCATTTCACCGATAGGTTCAATAGAACCCTCCATGGCTTGAACCGAGCCGTTCGTGTGTTTTTCATAAGCTGAGAGCCAATTTGGATCTATAAGGCAATCATCATCAGTAAAAACCAGCCACTCTCCTGTGGCGATGGACGCCCCATTGTTTCGGTTGGCTGCCGGACCGGCTTTGGGTCCTCTAACGAATCTGACCCACGGGTAGTTGTCTTTGAGTAGAGTCTCAGTGGTGTCCGTCCGACCGTCGTCTGTGACAATCACTTCGTAATTTTCAAAGGCTAAGGTCTGCTTGCCAGCGGCCAGGGCATCTAGAACCTGGCGGAGAGCATCGGTGCGCTCGCAAGTAGGGATAATCACGGAAAATAGCATCAACTGAATTATATACGTTTCAAGATCTTGGGTTGGACCATAGCCCATTCGTGGTTCGGGTTGAGATGGGCAAATCTTAAAAGGTTGTTTTTCTTCTAGCTAGCCCCTCTTTGCGTCTGGTATGATACATTTTTGCTTCTAAATTAAATTTTTCCGGGATGTAAAGATGAAAGAAGGAATCCATCCTCAGTATCACGAGATTACCGCAACCTGCGTTTGCGGTAGCCGCGTCGAGCTTGGCTCGACCCGCTCAGATATTAGAGTAGAAATTTGCAGCCACTGCCACCCATTTTTCACTGGCATGCAGAAGATTATTGACACGGAAGGTCGCGTAGATCGCTTCCAGAAACGCTACAACCGCGATAAAGCGGCTGCTAAGTAAACAAGTAATCTCCAGTTGCAGCCTGAAACCTTGGCTACCTTTTGACGTGCTAGTATGAGCTCGTCTTAATTTTTCGTGGGTTTGCCAATGGCTGGAAAAGAGAAACTAATCGTTGCCCTGGATGTGCCTACTTTGACTGAGGCACAGCACTTAGCCGATGAACTTCGTGGAGAAGTCGGCATGTTCAAGGTAGGCTTGGAGCTCTACAGCCGCGAAGGTCTTGGTCTTTTGTCCTGGTTTTCCAAAGAGTCTTTGCCGGTATTTTTTGACGGCAAGTTTCATGACATACCCAACACAGTAGGAGCAGCCAGTGCTGCCGTGGTAAGCCACGGGGTGAAAATGTTCAATGTGCATGCTGCCGGTGGTGCCAAAATGATTGGTGCTGCAGCGGAAGCTGCAGGCAATGCCAATGGCGCTAAACCAATTTTATTGGCTGTAACGATATTGACCAGCATGTCTCAGCAAGTGATGAATGAAGAAATTGGCATTGCCGGACAAGTGGACGCGCAAGTGAAAAAGCTGGCACTACTTGCGCAAGTGGCCGGAGCTGATGGAGTGGTTGCCTCAGCAGAAGAGGCGGCACTGATACGTCAATGTTGCGGTAAGGATTTTGTCATTGTCACGCCAGGCATAAGGCCAAGCTGGGCAGGACATGATGATCAAAAGAGAGTAATGACGCCAAAAGAGGCCATCGCCAATGGTGCCGACTACATTGTCGTCGGTAGACCAATAGTTAAAGCATCCGACCGCAAGGATGCCGCCAGGCGGATTGTGGAAGAACTGGAATCGTCGAGCTAGACTTTTAGATTTTTATACTTTCTCGCCCTCAGGCTCTTCTGAACTTTCTGGTTGGGGCTTGTCTTCAATTGCCCTGTCCATTTGTCCTCTAAAGCCTATTGGTCCACGTCGCGGACGGCCGAAGACCGATAGGAATAACTGCAAGGGATTGGATGGGCGATCGGTGCTTTCATGTTCATACATGTAGGAAAGCGGATCGTTTAATTCATCGGCATCCGTGAGGCGCATAAGCATGCCGCGGCTGGCTAGAGAAATGGCACCTGTTTCTTCTGAGACAATGATGCACAAACCGTCATAAATTTCTGAAAGTCCAAGGGCCGCGCGGTGACGAGTACCGTAGCGATGGCTAAGCTTTGGATTTTCTGTGATAGGTAAAATAACGCCGGCAGCAACAATTTTGTCCTTGCGTAAAATTGCTGCCCCGTCATGCATGGGAGATGCCGGATAGAATATGCTCAAAAGCAAGTCGTGTGAAACATCGGCATTAATAGGTGTTCCCGGTGTTAAATAATCCCACTCAGCTTCCGGCTCTTCAACGACTATTAAGGCACCACATTTAATACGTGAAAGCTCGCGTACGGCAGTTATTATTTCTTCTACAACCATTTGTGATCTGTGTTTTTCGCTGTCTCTTAAGGACAGGTCAATACGAAAAGCTTTGCCTCGTCCTAAGTAACCCAAGCCGCGACGAATTTCTGGTTGGAAAATAACCAATATTCCCAGCAGTGCCACAGGAATTAAAGACTGCAAAATAGATGTAATAAGGGTGAAGCCAACTGCCCACGACACAATACAAATGACGACAAGTGTCATCAGTCCTTTAACTAAGCGTTCTGCTTGTGTGCCGCGGATACGACCCCAGAGCCAAACAATGGCATAGAAAATGATGAACAACTCGATAAACAGCTTGGTAAGTACCCACCAATCGGCACGAGTGAGTGCCGTTTGGAGGATACTAAAGTCAATGGTGAGCTCTTTGAGAGGGTTCACTTTTAACACCTACCCGCTTGCCACGCCCCTGGGAGGAAGTTGTTTCCAATTCAGGGGTGCCATAACGATTATATGCCTCAGACAGCACAATTTCTTGCGTTTTTTGCCCTTAAATAATCAGGAATGCGATCTTGTCTTAACAGGTGGTCGGCATTCTCGCGCTCAATAATAATGTTGGCAAGTCCATCCTTGACCAATACGCATGCTGGCCGTCCTGTGCGGTTGTAATTGGAAGACATGCTGTAATTGTAGGCTCCGGTGCCAAACACGGCTATCAGGTCGCCTGGTTGGGCATCTAGGGCAACGTCTCGAATAAGCACATCGCCCGATTCGCAGTATTTACCGACCAGGGTAATTTTTTTCCCTTGAGTGCTTTGACGATTGGCAACACAAGCAGTGTATTTGGCTTGATATGTAACCGGTCGTGGATTATCGGCCATTCCGCCATCGACAGCTAGATAAGTGACACCGCCGGGCAGTTGTTTGCTATGTCCAGCTCTGTAAAGTGTGACACCGGCTGTGCCGACAATTGCTCGACCGGGCTCGACCAGCAGTTTTGGTAGGGGCAATTTTCTTTCTGTGAAACTTTCGCTGACTTTTTTCCCAATTGCCAATGACCATTCGTAAATGGGTGTTGCTTTGTCGGATTCTGTGTAGGCAATTCCTAAGCCACCACCGACATCAAGGTGAGTTAGGCTGGTTATGCCTTGTGCTCTGAGGTCGACAAAACAATCGGCAAGAATGTCGATAATTTCTAAATATGGGCCAATGTCGTGCGATTGAGAGCCGATATGGGCGTGCAGTCCAATCAGGGCCACAGCTGGTGCAAGGTCTTTGGCTAATTTGGCAATGCGTGTTGTTTCATCGAGTGCTAGACCAAATTTACTGTCGTGCTGTCCTGTCTTGATGTAGTGATGAGTATCCGGTTCGACACCCGGTGTCACGCGAAGGAGTATCTGGGCAGTGGTGCCGCTAGACTGTGCACATTGCGCTACAAGATGCAGTTCTGATTCGCAGTCGACTACTATTTTTACATTGTGCTTGAGCGCTCTTTCAATTTCTTCTTTGGATTTGTTATTGCCGTGTAAGTAAACTGACTCACCGGCAAGTCCTGCTTCTATGGCTGTGTGCAGTTCGCCATAGGAGACTACATCAAGACCCAGCCCCAATTGTTCGGTCAGTCTGCACATAGCCAGGCAAAGGAATGCTTTGCCTGCGTAGAGGACTTGCCAGTCTGGGTATTGCGATTGAACAAGTCCAGCCTTGCATGCGTTAGCTGCTTGAGCAATCGTTGCTTCGTCCATTACCCACAATGGCGTGCCGAATTGTTCAGCCAAGACCATAGCGTCGACTCCACCAATTTCCAAATGGCCCTTGGAATTTGTGCCGACAGTAATAGGTCGAATGCTAGTGTTGGGTGAAATAGTCACGGGCACATCGTATCATGCCGGAGACAAGTTTTAGGGCTTGATCGAGTAGGAGTATTTGGACGAACTAATTGTTTGAATGCTACGAATACCATGGTATTCGCCGGGTTCGGCAAGTGCTTCATGCTCTGATTGGCTGATGAAGCCTCGGTTGTCTTTTTTTGAATGCCAGCGATGTTGCCTGGCGGAAATTTTTACTTGCAAAGAGTCTGCGCCACGGCCTACAGCAAAGCGCCTACTGCTGAGACCGGAAAGGCTTATGCCAAGGAGATATGCTTGCTCGCCATTTTGAACAAGCAAGACGCTTCCCGTGATTTCAACATCATCCGTACCGGTCAAATCAAACAATGAGCTCAAGTGTTTTGTATCCATCCAGCCATCTCGATTGGAGTAGATGCCCACAACCTTATTGCGAGCAATGTACACCATGGCCATGGCATCGTCGTTCTTTTGTTTGACGACAATGCAGCCAGGAGATCCTGATTCAAGCAACAAATCCATAGCAGCCTGGAAATAATCTTTGGCTGATGCTTGCCGGCTAATGCTCAATGGTTGGCCTTGAAACATGGAAGCTGCCGCTAAGACAATATCTTCAGGTAATTGATGGGCAATCAAAGTATTGTCTGGGGAAGAAAGATCTTCCAGGGCGCAGGCAAGTGCTTCTTCACTAAAGAGTTGGTGTTCTAGAGTCCTTTCACCAAAAACGCAACCGAGTGCGCGACCGCGATAGAGCAACATGGCTGAGCGTGATCTTGTTATTGGCGATAATACCTTGAAGCAGCCTGTCACTTGCGCGCCTTCAACATTAATCAGCAACTGGTGAAAGCGGACCTGGCTTGTTTGAGTAGACTCAGATTCGCTGTGTAGAAGTGGTCCCGGCATTAGGTCGATGGCTCTGCGGCTAGCCCCGAAAAATACTTGCGGCTTTGCCTGGCGTTTTGCCTTGGGATTTTGGAAACTTGTTCTTAGTTGTTTGAGACGATTGGATATCACTTGCAGCTCTGCTGGTGTGTGCGTCTCAGCAGGGGCTTCATTTGTTCCGAAAAGTTTTTCAAACGCTTTTACAAAGACGTTTTTGGAAGTCATCAATTGATACCAATCTAGTATTGAATTTCTAAGGGGCTCTAAAGGCTAACAAATGAGGACTGCCCTGTCACTGGGAAAACCACTAAGTAGATTGGATTTTTCTCAGTTAGAAAGCTGATTGCACCTGAATTACCTCCGGCTCGCCAATTGATCCATTGGAAACAGCAGATCTGTCGAGGGCAATTGCCATTGCGTCGAACCGGCAAGGTGTCTCGCAAAGCCCATTGCGAGCCAGGTAAATTCTGGCTGATGTAACAATTTTTTGCTGCTTTCTGTAGGTGATGGCATCGAGTCCATTCTGGACCGAGTCATATTCGGATTGCTTATAACGAGTCTTGACCTCGACAAAGACGAAAAGCCCGTCTGCGCCGACTACTATCAGATCGACTTCGGCAAATCGTCCCGCCCGCCAATTGCGTGCTAATACCTTGTAACCTTGTTTTTCGTAGAAATTCGCGGCAATATCTTCACCCAGCCTGGCAAGTTGTCCTGCAGGTGGCGCTCCCTTTGTATATAATGGCATTTCCCTCTCCCCTCAAACGTCCTTTATATAAAGACGTTTGAACAGCCAAAAAGTTCAAAAGCCATGCTTGATTTGAGATTAATTCGTGAGAACGCCGCCGAGGTTGAAAAGGCCCTGGCTCGCCGCAATGGTCAATTTACCGTTGCCGAGCTTGTTAAGGTTGATAGTCGGTATCGCGACCTGCAAGGGCAATGGGAAAGGCTGAACCAGCGTACTAACGAAATCTCCGAGCTTTTCAAGACGGGCAAGGCGGACAAGAGTCAGATTGAAGCGTTGCGTGCTGAAAGCAAAGAGCTTAAGTCCAAGCGCGAAGAAATTGAAGGCGAGAAGCAAGCTCTGGAACAAGAGTTGGATTCCCTGCGCTTAGGCATTCCCAATCTGCCACACGAAAGCGTGCCTGATGGTAAGGATGAAACAAGCAATGTTGAAATAAAAACCTGGGGCAAAATTCCTAGCATCAATAATCCCAAACATCACTGGGAATTAGGACTTGAACTTGATGTGTTTGATTTCGAGCGTGGAGTCAAAATTGCTGAGTCGCGCTTTACCGTGCTCATGGAAATGGGCGCGAAAATGGAACGCGCCTTGATGAACTTCATGCTCGATCTTCACAGCAAGCGTGGCTATCGAGAAGTATTTCCACCCATTCTTGTTAATCGTGAATCTTTAATCGGCACAGGTCAATTGCCCAAGTTTGGCGAGGACTTGTACAAGTGTGCTGAAGACGAACTTTATCTGGTGCCCACTGCTGAAGTGCCGGTGACCAATCTTTATCGTGATGAGATTCTAGAAGAAGAGCAGTTGACCATCAATCATTGCGCTTACACGCCGAATTTTAGGCGTGAAGCTGGAGCT
>SBAT01000119.1 GCA_005240105.1 Chloroflexota bacterium | reverse complement strand
TTCTTGCTATGGAGCAAACTGTTGTATTTGCAAGGCTATTAGTGAAAGGTCGCGTGCAGGGTGTTTTTTACCGGCAAACGACCAGGGATCAAGCGCGCCAGCTAGGTCTACAAGGTTGGGTGGCCAATTGTGATGACGGTAGCGTGGCAATTGAAGCCTGTGGCTCAGCGGAGGCTCTTGAGGCACTAATTAATTGGTGCCGGCAAGGACCTCCCTCAAGCCAGGTTGCCTCAGTGGATGTTGAATGGCTTGGGGACGCGGTTTCCCACCCAGTTGTTTCAGGGTTTGAGATTCGACCGGACATTGCGACTTGAGGGCTCCAGCTTCTGTCGGGATTTTGCTAAAACATCGGCTGCCAGTGGATTGTTCGGGTCGAAAGTAAGAACAAATCGAGATATTCGTAAAGCCTCTGATGGGTTGCCGGTTCGAAGATTTATATCTGCCAAATTGAGCAAGGCGGCACTGTTGCGAGGGTCGCGCCTAAGGGCACGAGTTAGCAGTTCTTTTGCTTCGCCAAACTTCTTCTCCTTTATTAGCAAGTACGCCAGACCGACTTTTGGTTCGACGAAATCGGGTTTTAAAAACAGAGCCTTGCGCCAGTTTTCCGTGGCGGCTGGAAAATTATCCAGATGAAACTCGGTAGCTGCCAAACCTGCCCAGGCAAAGGTAAAAACTGGGTCGAATTTGAGAGCCCGCTGATAGTAGGATTTGGCTTGTTGGTAATTGCCGGCGTGATAATAATGATTACCGGAGTTATACAGATAATTGACTGTTGTTTTGCGTCCCATAACAAGGACAAGTCCTATGGAAATGACAAGAATGATAAGCAGTCTTTGTCGTCCTTTGCCTTCGTAAGCCTGTTTGAGTTCTTTGCTGTTTGTGGCAAACACGCAGGCATTCATAGAGTCAGGTTTGATGCCGGCGACCTGTTTGCACATGCGTTCGATCAAGTCTTGAAACATCGGCGGACTGTAAAAAAAAGATGGCAAGTCATAACTGGCAAGCTTGCCCTTGCGTCGCTCAAATAATGTTAGGCGTAGTGCGTCTGGTTTCAGCCGGCAGGCTGAGGAAAATATAGGTTGTGGTTCAACAGCCAGACCTTCAATTTTGTCCCAGCTTATAAGATGGCCAAAATGTCCTAGTTTGAGTCCGCTATCGCTAATTTTGATCGCGCCCAGAACGAAACCCAGCGTATGGACTATTAGCTGGAAACTCACATACCAAAGAATAAGGGCGGAAACCCATAAACCAATAAAGTCGATTAACAAGGAAGTTGGGCTGGTTGATTCCGGAATGAGGGCAATCGTGTCCAAAGATGCCAACAGGGTGGCAACAATCGCCGCCGTGCCTTGAGCCAAGCGGGCAGTTGCCTTGAAGTCAAACTCCAGGGTTCGCCACTTAATTTGTTCGGCTGAAGGCAATTTAGCGGTATTCAAGAGTCCGTTTTCCTTGGCTTTTTGATGCTGACAAGCTGGGCAATTGATAGCCAGGCAACAATTTCGCACTAATTGATAACCTCCCCCTTTTCACTAGATTAAACACCTGGTAGATTAGTGGGACATTAACCCAATTATGAAATGGTACGGTTCCAAAGCTAATCGTTCGGATATGCGATATATAGGCTTTTCACGGTTTGTTGTGTATTGCCTTGTAACAATTTCGACATGCTGGACGAGAAACATTAAACCGGTTCAAATTGATTGGGGTTTAATATTAAATGCTGGCGTTTAATGTGAGGTGACCTCTTTTGAAGATTTTGATTATTGAAGACGACGTCAACATTGCGCGTCTAATTGAACTGGAGCTTGGTTATGAAGGTTACCAGGTGAACGTTGCGCATGAAGGCAACCAGGGCATCGAGCTGTTCAAGAAGGAACAGCCGGATTTAGTCCTTCTGGACATAATGCTTCCTGGTCTGGATGGCGTTGAAGTGTGTAAGAAGCTGCGTGCCATCTCCAAAGTGCCTGTCATCATGTTGACAGCTAAAGACGGCGTTCAAGACCGCGTTGTCGGATTGGACAGCGGTGCTGATGACTACTTGACCAAGCCATTTGCAACCGAAGAGCTTTTGGCAAGAATTAGAGCCGTTATGCGCCGTAAGCCACAAGAAGGCATCCTAACTTATGCCGATCTTTGGATGGACCAATTGAACCGTGTCGTCAAACGTGGCGAGCGCCAATTGGATCTCAGAGCTAAGGAATTCGACCTGCTCAGACTGTTTATGCAGTATCCGGAGCAAGTCTTGTCCCGCGAATTCATTTTTGACAAGGTCTGGGGTTATGACTTCATCGGTGAATCGAACGTCATCGAAGTCTATATCCGTTACCTGCGCTCTAAGTTGGAAGATGCCAACTCCAAGCGCTTAATCCAGACGGTCAGAGGCGAAGGCTACGTCCTACGCGAAGAAGAACCGTCGCGTTAATGAAGAACTGATAGATAAACGAAGGCGGTGCTCAAACGGGCACCGCCTTTTTGTATCGAAGGTACTGGCTCTGCATCCACGAGCGACAGCGAGAACGCAGCATTGCGAGGAGCTCCGACGACACATTTAGTGTCGTCTCCTTGGAGTGGAGCGTGGGATGGCGGCTGCCCTAGCGAAGGCACTGGCTCTGCAGTGCCGGAGCGTTACAAAAAGGCCGGTTGCATTACCATGTTTAGCCGGGACTGAATTTCTGGGCTGAGCATTCTGACTGTTTTCATAGCCCGGCAGCGGACGTATGGGTTTTCATCTTGAGCTAGTAGCAAAAGAATTTGTTCCGGCATGTGTGGGCTTTCAGCCACGCCATAGCGCACATCGCTGTCCTCGTCCTCGGCCAACTTAGCCAGGATGTCTGTTGAAGCGCTGGGATTCTCAGCAACTGCCAGGCGTACCTCTGAGTGAACGTCACCGGCAAGCTTTCTCAAAACATCAATTGGAGAATTGGGATTTTCGGCTATACGCTGCCGAATAAGCGGGTTGCTATCTTCCGATAGTCGGCCCAAGACCTGTCCAGGAGTATTGGGATTCCCAGCTACTACACGCCGAATATGCAACATGTCATTACCATCTGCGTCAGTTTTTGAGTAAAGGTCCAAGTCGTCCGAATCAAGGCTTAGCCCGCCACCAAACCTATCTTTATCGGTCATGCACTGCTCCTTGTGTAGGGGTACAGACTAGAGCTAGCCCGTATCTGCTTTTTACCCCCTGACATAGGCTTCGAAACGCCAATTGAGCGCTTATGAGCAAAAATTCAACCTAGTGCGGTAATCATCAGTGAAGTTGCAATTAGTTTTGGTTGGACCCTTGTCCATTGTCTTCTGTAAAGTTATGATAAATCTAAGCTTGGTCTTGAAATGCACCCTATAGCAAGCTGAAGGGACACTCTAGTGACACCAGTTGTGGAGCTTAAGAAACAACCAGCGGACCTGGAAGGACGCCTTTGGTTGGAAATTTTGGCTAGTAATGGTGTCGACGGCATGTATCAAATGCCTGCACAGTTGCGCAGTCACGAGGGCGAGCTGGAAGTGCTTATGGCAAAAGTTTTTACCGGCAGATCGCGCGGTCCCGAAAATATTGATCTAGCCAGACAAATGTACTTGAACTGGTGCCTATCGAAAAGCCGCCAGCTTGGAATTACATTCGACGTGCGTTAGGTCTCTGGGTCGATATCGGCCGCATCTTCGTCTACTAGAGGCGTTACGGAAATTACCGAATCGTCCTCGCCGAGCTGTTGGATGCGCACGCCTGTAGCCATGCGGCTTTGCGAGCTAATCTCTTTGCACTTCTGTCTAACGATTACACCGTTGGCGGTGGCAATGATAATTTCATCGTCCATATTGATGATGCGCAAGCTAGCCAGTCGTGACTGGGCATTTTTGAACTTGATACCAATCAAGCCTATTCCGCCACGGTTTTGACGTCTGAAGTTGTCGTCCGTCAAAGGTACGCGCTTACCGAATCCATCACTTGTGACAACCATAACAAAGACATCGTTTCTTGGTTCGAAGACATCGAAACCGACTATCTTGTCTCCCTCACGCAGCGTGATTGCTTTGACGCCGCGGGCAGTGCGTCCAAGTTCGGATACGCCTTCTTCAGCGTAGCGGATGACCATGCCTTCGGAAGTACCGATCATGATGTCGCACTTGCCTGTTGATGGACGTACCCAGCCTAGTTCGTCGCCGGAGCTTAATGTTATGGCAATGATGCCGGAGCGGCGAACATTGGCGAACTCAGTTAGTGGTATGCGCTTGATGTAAGCCTGACGTGTAAGCATGGTCAGGTATTGATCCTGGCGATACTCTGAAACAGGAATTACAGCAGTTACGGTGTCTTGTTGTCCGATTGATAACAAGTTGACGATAGCCAGACCACGAGCGGTTCTGCCACCCTCCGGAATGTCCATTACTTCAAGAGCAAAGACTTGTCCACGGTTTGTGAAGACCAAAAGTCGGTCGTGCATATTGGCTTTGAAGAAGTGTTCTAAGTCATCCTCTTCCCGTGTCTTCACGCCGGACATGCCACGAGTGTTGCGGCGCTGACGACGGAAAGTATCAAGCGGTAAACGCTTGATGTAACCCTGCTTGGTGATGAAGATGACCATTGGCTCGTTAGGAGTCAAGTCCTTAGCCGTGATGTCCATATCGGCTGAGCCTTCGATCTTCGTGCGGCGATCGTCGCCGAACTTGTCGCGAATTTCGCCTAATTCTTTCTTGATGATTTCCAAAACCAAATTGCGATCCTTGAGGATGGCTTTGTATTGCTTGATCTTGGCTGTAAGTTCTTTGTATTCCTTCTCGATCTTGCCGCGTTCTAATCCTGTCAGTCTGCGCAGTTGCATTTCCAGGATGGCGTTTGCTTGAGGTTCGCTCAATTCAAACTTCTTCATCAAGCCCTGGCGTGCTTCATCGGTTGTCTCAGCAGCACGGATGAGCTTGATGACGGCATCGAGGTTTTCGAGAGCCTTTAAGTAACCTTCTAAGATGTGTGCGCGCTCTTCTGCTTTCTTGAGCAAGTAGCGTGTACGTCTGGTTACAACTTCAATTCTGTGGTCAATGAATTCCTGAATCATATCGGACAGCTTCAGTGTTGCTGGACGATTGCGTACAAGAGCCAATGTGTTGACCGGGAAAGACTGTTGCAATTGTGTTTGCTTGTACAGGTTATTCAAAACAACCTGCGGGTTGGCGTCACGTCTCAATTCGATCACGACGCGCAATCCACTACGATCGGTTTCATCGTTGACGTCGCTTACGCCGCTAAGTTTCTCTTCCTTAACAAGATCCGCTACTTTCTTAGCAAACGCTTCTGGTCCGCACAGGTAAGGCAATGATGTCACGACAATCGCCGAGCGTGTTTGTCTGCCGCTGCCGCCAGGAATGGTTTCGATAGTAGCTGTACCGCGCATAGGTATCGAACCTTTGCCGGTCGTATAGGCTTCGGTAATTCCTTCGGTGCCCATAATGAAGCCGCCCGACGGGAAGTCCGGTCCCTTGACGTATTGCATCAAGCCTTTGGAATCGAGTTCCGGATTATCAATCTTGGCGATCGTGCCATCAATAATTTCTCTCAAGTTATGCGGTGGGATGTTTGTCGCCATACCGACGGCAATACCAGATGATCCATTGAGAAGCAAGACCGGAACTTTCGATGGTAGTACGGCAGGCTCACGGCGGCTGTCGTCAAAGTTGGGACGCGTATCAACGGTCTCTGCTTCGATGTCAGCCAGGATTTCCATCGATAGCTGTGTCAATCTAGCTTCCGTGTATCGCATGGCAGCTGGTGGATTGTCTAAGTCACCGAAGTTGCCGTGACCGTCAACCAATGTGTAACGGCTGGCAGAAGGCTGAGCCAAACGGACTAAAGCTTCGTAAATTGCTGAGTCGCCGTGTGGGTGGTAGTTACCCATAACGTCACCGACGGTCTTCGCCGATTTACGGTAACGCTCGTTAGGAGCCAAGCCCAACTCGTACATGCCATAGATGATGCGGCGGTGTACTGGTTTTAAACCGTCTCTGACATCCGGAATGGCGCGGCTGACGATGACTGACATGGCATAGTCAATAAATGACTTACGCATTTCATCGCGAAGTTCAACAGTTATGATTCGTTCGCCACCAGCTTGTTGACTCAAGACCGTATCTCCATGAAAATACCCACTTGCTTAAATTACCCTAAGACTCTTGGGCAATTCGGCATTTATTAGGTCATAAATTGTATCACGCTTATAATAGGAGCTTCCGCTGAAAGCACGTTCCGAAGCGGAAATAGCTAAGCACGTGTGGTTAGTGCTCATTAAGGATCTACTTTATGACGGTTCTAGATATCGAAGAAACAAGGCTACGGGCGGAAAGACTGCGCAAATTGCAGCAACTCAAAGACGAAGGCATTAATCCCTATCCATATAAATTTGAGCGCACGCATACGGCTGAACAGCTAAAAGACCTTTACAAGGACTTGCCAGCAGGTGAAGAAACTAAGGACGAGGTCAAGGTTGTCGGGCGGGTTTTGAACGAACGTAATACTTGGATGTTTGCCGATGTTTATGATGAGACCGGCAAAATCCAGATTTTTTGCCACAAAGAAAGCCTGCCGGAAGCTGATTTGAAACGTTTGCGTTTGCTGGACAAAGGCGACTTTGTTGGGGCTACCGGGACAATTCGCCGTACCAAGCAAGGTGAGTTGTCCGTTCGCGTAACCAGCTACGAAGTATTGTCCAAATCGCTCCAACCATTGCCGGATAGCTGGGACGGCTTCAAAGATGTTGAAGCTCGCTATCGCCATCGTTATGTAGATATGATTATGAACCCGGGTGTGCGCGATACCATTCGTAAGCGAAGTGTTGCCGTGCGCGCTATGCGTGAGTTTCTTGATACCCGCGGATTCCTGGAAATTGAGACTCCATGCTTGCAGGTGGAAGCAGGCGGTGCTGATGCTCGTCCATTCATTACGCATCACAATGCACTGGATCTCGACCTGTTTTTGCGTATCGCCACCGAACTACATTTGAAGCGTTTGATAATTGGTGGATTTGAAAGAGTCTATGAGATAGGCCGTATCTTCCGTAATGAAGGTATAAGCACAAAGCACAATCCAGAGTTCACCATGCTCGAGCTTTACCAAGCATACGGCGACTATCATCAACTGATGGATTTCACTGAAGAAATGTTGGTCAATGTAGCGGAAAAAGTGACTGGCTCAAATAAGCTCAGCTATCAAGGAACGGAAATTGACTTCAAGCGTCCGTTC
>SBAT01000385.1 GCA_005240105.1 Chloroflexota bacterium | reverse complement strand
GTATAGGCTTGCTCTGCTGAACGAAGGTCGCCATCGTTAAATGCCTGCTCGCCTAGTGTCAGCAAATCATAGGGGTCTTGCTTGTGGCTGGCAATTACTTGCGAGAACTGTTGGCGTGCTTCCTTGAAGCGATTTTGAGCTAACGCCTTTTCCGCTTCTGAGAGCTGAATGCTCTCCTGCACATTTTTGGAGCCGGATTTTAAAACTTTTCCTTGCACGTTTTGTTCGGTGACAATGTTTTGCAATTGATCCATTAATTGCTGCCAGCCAGGTGGGTACTGTCCTTCCTTGCGTGCTTTGCGGAAATACACGCGTGATAGTCCAAGCAAGGCTTGCGGATCTTCAGGGGTTGCCGCCAGTATTGTGCGGTATTCGGTTTCAGCAACATCAAGTTTGTCCTGACGCAAAGCTAGTTCAGCTAGCTGTGTGCGCAAAACCATATCATTGGGCAGAATTTCCAAGGCATTGTGCAGTTCGGCAATAGCCAACTCTCCATCACCGCGCATGGCGTAGTATTCGCCAAGACGTTTGTAGGGAATGGGGTCATGTGGTTCAACGCGAATTGCTTCTCGCCAGGAAGCCAATGCCGCCGGTCCGTCGCCTTGCTTGCGGTAAAGGTCACCTTCTATTTGATACCAATCATGCGTGCGGTTCTGCTGAGGGATATTGTGCAGTTCCATAAAGGCTTCTTCTTGTTTGCCTTGTTGGCTTAAGACAATGGACTTTTGCAACTTAGCCGGATGATAGTTGGCGTTCAGTTGAATGGCCTTAGAAATCATGTCTGCTGCTTCTTGATCTTTGGGATTCAAGATGAGCAGTGCTTTGGCTAGAAGCGTTAGTGTTACAGGTGTTTCGGCAATGCCGCAGGCGGCACGTAAAGGATCTACTGCACCGTCAACATCATCGGAAGCAATTTTGGCTAGACCTAAAGTTTGCTGGGCGATAAGGATGCTGGGATTAGCTTTAATTGCTCGTTTGCAAAGGGTTTCGGCAGCTTCCAAATAAAGATCACGTTTGGCCGGCGAAGCAACATTTTTGGAGTGGATGTAGGAGACATAGCCGGCTGCCGCCAGGATATTGGGATTTTCCTCGTATTTGCCTTTTGCTTGTCGCAAAACCTTTTCCGCTTCCAGAATTTTTGCCGGCCAAGACTGTTTGGCCAAGGACACGGCTAGACCGGCATAGGCATCGCCGCTGCCATCGGTTTCTACCAATTGCCTGTAGGCTTCTTCTGCTTCCTTGTATTTGTTGTTGATCAATAAAGTATCGGCATCATGCAGGGTCAGTGCATAAGCAAATGGCTGTCCGAGGACAACAACAGCGGCTGTAATTGTAAGCCAGAGTTTTGCCTTCATTTGCTACTTTCCAAGTCTTGAGCTTTCTTAAGTTCGCGGTCTGCTTCCTTGGTATCCCCGAGTTGCCGTAAGGCTTCTGCTAGCCGTTTGTGTACGAGGGATAAATTAGGTGCAATGCTTATCGCCTCACGCAAGCTGGCTGCTGCCTGTACCCAATTTTTTTCTGCTACTGCCTTGTCGGCATCTTTTAGCATTGGCTGAACGCGTGATGTATTTATTTGTCTGAGCATCGATTCAGCTTCCGGATCTTTCATCATAGCTGCTTGGCGGTAGGAGACTGCAGCTTGATCGAGATCGCCTTTCTTTTCATAGGTATTACCTAAGAGTCTCCAGGCTTTAGCGTCGCCTGGATTGCTATCTACAATTGCCGTCAGTTCTTTTTGTACTTCATCCAGCTTGCCGGCGCGGATTTTTTCTTCCAGTCCTACATAAACCTGCTGTTTCTTTTGTTCTTCTTCTTTAGCCTGTTGCTTTTTGATTTCTTCAGGCGTTGGTCCTTTGGGAGCCTTGGCGGTAGTTTCCTTTTCTGGCACCGGTGCAACGCCTCCGCCGTCGGCAACAAAACCGCCTAAGCGTTTGATGCCTTTGGCTAAATCCGGGTGCACGTGAATATTTAAGGAAGCGGCTTTGTTGTAGGCAGCCAGTGCTGTCCTTGTATCGCCCTGAGTCTCTTTGCCTCGTCCGTATATGTAAAGCATTTCCGGATCATTGGGATTACGCATTAACTGCGCTTGAATAGATTGCATGGTGGAGGCGAGTAGTGCTTGAGATGCTAATGGCGAACTGACTAGAGCAGTGTGAAAACTTTTGCGCGCTGCAGCTAGTGCCGGGTTGTTTGGACCAAGACGGTAGCAAGTTTCGTATTCTTGTTTGGCATGATCAAAGTCGCCGCCTAATTGATAGGCGCCGGCCAACATCAGGTGATTATCAAAAGAAGATGGCTTGATAGCGACAGCTTCTCTAGACACCTCAATTAGCCCACTTATAGCACTGGTATTACCAGGGTTAATCGTCACTGCCCGCCTGTATTCAATGCCGGCATTTACAAGGCGCTTCATGCCTACGGTACCCTCGCCACTTTCCTTGCCTCTGAAAGCATGTTCCTTTAACACGTCACCTAAAATGCGGTGGCAATCCGATAAAATATTTTTCTGTTCGGCAGGCCAGGGACGACCTACCGCTGTGCGCAGTTCCTTGTAGCCTTCGACGACTTTGCCTGCTTTGGATAGTACCTGTCCTAAGCTGTAGTGAGCATAACCGTTATCAATCATGCGCACATATTTGCGCCATTCGACAATCGCTGTTTCATAATCGCCGGAATTTCCTGCAGTTTCGGCCAGCCTCTCCCGTGTTTGTGGATCATCGGCGTTAATTTTTGTTTGCCTGAGTGCCTCATCCAAATGTTGGTCAGCTGGACCATTGTTTGGATCTACATAAAGCGAGCCGCGATACTGTTTAATTGCGTTGTAAAAGTCTTTTTTGTTAAAAAGCATATCGCCAAAACGAAGTTGAGCAGCCGATAAATTGGTACGAAATGTTTGGTTGTCCGGTTCTGCACCAAGTGCTAATTCGTGTTCGCGAATGGCGTCCTGCCATAGTCCTTTGTTGCCTAATTCAACGCCGCGGTTGTTGTGCTCATCAGGCGTTTGTGGGTTGGGTGTCTGCAAATAAACTCCACCGCCGCCGCCACTGCGCCTGCGTGCAGCTTCTGCCGGACTTACAAAAGTCAGACTCTCAGCCAGGAAGGCTGCGACTAAGCAACTGATGGTAATCCTGAATTGGTCCATAAACCACATTCTAACTATCTAGTTGGCTCTTTTGCTTATACAGAAGAGCTTGATTTTCATATTCCATGAATTGAATTATCGAAGCACAAGAAAGTTTTTTGGGCACAAAATTGTTATGCAGCTTACCGTTTTCAAGAATTCCTCCGGCGCCCTATTGACAATTCGTGACATCCGATTAAAAATAAGTCACTTTGCTGCAAAAGCCAGTCTACTGCTCGAAAGGGGGCTTAGAGGAGTCTCATCTGATAGACTGGGAATACAAGGATTGAGCGGTCGGCGCCTTCATTCTGGGCATTTCTTACCATCAAAAAACAACCGGCGTTTTGATTGCTCTTTCACCTGAATACCGCTCTCTAGGAGGGCACAAGTGAGTTTACTTACGCGTATTTTTAGAG
>SBAT01000416.1 GCA_005240105.1 Chloroflexota bacterium | reverse complement strand
TCAGCACCAGCCATGCCTTTGGTGACAGTGGCAACTGGATAGACCTTTACGCAGGCACGCTCTTCTATTTTCTTGAGCAACAACGACAAAATAGCCGGACTATCGATTGGTGGATCGGTATTGGCCATCGCTAGGACTTTTGTGTATCCACCGGCAGCGGCAGACTTTGTCCCGGTTTCAATATCTTCTTTGTCTGATTGTCCGAGATCTCTTAAATGTGTATGGATGTCGATAAAGCCTGGCGTTAGCCACAGATTTTTGCCGTCAATTTGGCAATCGCCGTCTTCTGCCTTTATGTTTGTCCCGCACCCAGCGATCACGCCGTCCTTAATGCGAACATCCAGCACTTCTTGTTTTTTGTTAGCTGGATCAATTACCAGAACTGACTTTATAAACAGTGATTGTTGCATGAGGTTAGTTCCCACTTAAGAGTAAGTAAAATACGGCCATGCGAACAGCAACACCATTTTTTACCTGAGTTTCAATCAAAGAAAGATTTGGATCGTCAGCTAAGTCGCTGGTTATTTCAATACCGCGATTTAGCGGGCCTGGGTGCATCACTTTGACCTTGGGTTTAGCAAGTGAGAGACACTTATGGTCTATACGGTAGAGCTTCTTGTATTCGCCAATGCTGGGAAGAAGTCCTTGCTTCTGTCGTTCTAGTTGCAGCCGCAAAGTCATGATGATGTCGCTATTCTTAACTGCCGGCTCCAAATCGTAGTGGACGTGAACTCCCAATTTATCGAGCCCTGCCGGTATCAAAGTTGTCGGTCCGGCAACGTGCACTTCCGCGCCTAGTTTTTGCAATAGCCAAATGTTAGAACGTGCCACCCGGCTATGGGTAATATCGCCAACAATGGCAATCTTTGCGCCCTTAAGGGAACCCAGTACTTCCAGCATGCTAAAGGCATCTAAAAGAGCTTGCGTTGGATGGGCGTTCCAGCCGTCGCCGGCATTTACGAAGTGTAGTAGATCGCCTAGCGTTTGAGCCAGCTGGTGGCAAGAACCAGAAGAGCTGTGTCGTTGCACCAGGCAGTCGATATCCATCGAAGCTAACGTGCGAGCCGTATCCAGAATTGTTTCGCCCTTGGACACTGAGGAGTTTGCCACATCAAAATTGAGGACGGTGGACCCCAACGACTTTGCAGCGAGTTCAAAACTGGATCTAGTACGAGTAGAATTCTCGTAAAAGACATTGGCGATTGTCTTGCCTGTCAGAACATCCAGCGGCGGCAAGTGTTTGCTGCGGAATGTCTTAAATTCAGCGGTCAATGCCATGACACAGTCAATTTCGGCATTAGTCAAATCTTTGCTATCTAGCAAATGTCTGCGAGCCTGCCAGCATTTACGCCCGTCCAAATGTTTGGACAGGAGGTCTTCCAAGCGCGAAGTTGTTTGATTTGATTGAGGCATAGTCGCTTTCATCCGTATTTCTGCCATTTTCGCACAAAGAAACCACCTTAAATACGCTTAAGAGTATTAAGAAGCAGTTGCCAACATGTAACAAGTCATATAACATTTTGCCTGGTAATCATAACCACGTATATGAGCTTGGCGCGCAACGGGGGATTTTCCAGATGTCTAGCGATAACGCCCAGGTAACCGGGAAACAAACAAGCTATGCTTCTCGCCTTTTCGATCGGGTAATGACCGAGCGTAAAAAGGAAGCCGAGAAGAACCCATTAGCTGAAGTCGGCAAGTTTGCTTCGCAGAGCGAAACGAATAAAGAGCCGGCAGGAGCCCCGCAGAATTGACCGCCAAATTCGGCATCGACGAAATTCTAGAAATCACGAAAGGCCGGTTGGCTGCAGGACTCTCACCTGATCCTGACAAGCTAGCCGGCATTTCTACGGATACACGCAGCCTCGGACAAGGGCAGTGGTACCTGGCACTTTCCGGCGAGCGCTTTGACGGGCATGATTTTTTAGGAGACGCCTATTCCGCTGGAGCTACAGGCGCCATTGTTGCCAACCGCCAGCATTATGCCATCGGCAATGAGACATTTCCGCTTATTGTTGTTGACGACACCTTGCTTGCCTATCACGCATTAGCCAATGAGTGGCGACGGCGAGTCAATCCCAAGGTTGTGGCAATTACCGGCTCATCAGGTAAGACCACAACTAAGGAAATGGTGGCAGCAGTATTCGGAACCAACTTACTAACACACAAATCACAAGCTAATGAAAACAATGAGATAGGTCTGGCAAAGACCATTCTTGCTATGTCGGCGGAAACCCAAGTCTTAGTACTCGAATTGGCGATGCGCGGTCTTGGTGAAATTGACTTGCTGGCACGAACTTCTGAGCCGGATGTCGGCATTATCGTTAATGTCGGCTCCGCGCATTTGGGCAGGCTGGAGACATTGGAAAATATCATCCGCGCTAAATGCGAATTATTGGAAAATCTTGACCCATCATCTTCCGTTGCTATTCTTGGCCATGACGATGCAGGACTTCTGGCGCGTGCCAAGGAAGTCTTCAAAGGCAAGACGATTATTTGTCGCGAGCAGTCAGTAAAAGAAGTCTCTGTTGATGAAGAAGGAACAGTTTTCGAGGTAGATGAACCATCGCTTGCCGGAGTCCAATTCTCCGTCAGGGCGCACGGTCAATCGCACTTGCAAGACGCCTGGTGTGCGGTGCTTGCTGGTTCCGTGACCGGTCTTTCTTTTGAACAAATTGCCAAAGGACTTGGCGAATATATGCCTGTTGCCGGTCGCGGCAATAGACTAATAGGCTTTGCCGGTGCGGTAATCATTGACGAATCCTACAATGCCAACCCCGACTCCGTCATGGTGGCAGTGAATGCTTTTCTCAACAAGCAGGCTTATTCACAAGGAAGCAAATACGTCGTATTAGGCGAACTTGCAGAACTAGGCGATACTTGCAATGACCTGCACCAGCAACTCGGCAAATGGCTTAAGACCAAAGACTTGAAAGGACTTCTCACAGTCGGCAAAGTCGCCCGTCACATCGCCGAAGGTGCTCAAGGAGCATCATTCGAAATTGTCCCCTGTGCAGACCAATTGGAAGCCGAAATGCTTTTGAAAAAACGACTAAGCAATGACGCGGCCGTATTGATAAAAGGATCGCACAGCGCTCGCTTGGACAAGCTGGTAACTTCGTTAGCCAAGTAAACTAGTCAATAAAGGCTGAGATCGACATTTTGAAATAGTCCGCAAGTCGCCGAGCCTGTCCTTTGCTTATTTGTCTTTGTCCGCTCAGGATTTCTGAGAGGTTCGACTTTGATGAAAACAAATGAGCCAGATCTGCCTGTTTCAAGCTATTCACTTCCATCAAGTACTTCAATATTTCAACTGGAGGTACCTTTTCTGATGGATAGTGCTCGTGTTCATAAGAATGAACCAACTCGGCTAGTGCGGACAAATAGTCTTCTCCATCTTTGGTCAATTTGTCTTTTCTGTCTAATGCGAATAACTTGCTAATCACATCTAAAGCTAATTCAAGATGCGCATCATTGCGGATCTTTAGTAAGGGAAACTGTTTCACAAGATCCATGTATTGCTTTCCTGGTTTGTTGATCTTAATTGTCATAGTCCCGTTTCCACTTATTTGTACTGTATTGAAGATGGGTGAGGATGTAATCCACGTTAACTAATCCTAGTCGGTAATTGATATTTGCAATTAACCGATATTTGTTTCCCCCAATATCAAAGATTACAGCCCCCTTGTAATAATCAACTGATCTCAATGTCTGTCGAACGTCAAAGAAATTAGTCCATTGAGAGTTGGACACCGACTGGCGCCATCGATCGAGCGGTGTTGCTGCCGCATGATACTCCTCAGAAAATCTTTTCAGTTTTTGCTCGCCAGTGATAATCACGCCGAGTTCTCCCATGTTCTCAAAACGAGAACATTTTGTCAAGCAGCATTGTGGTTCCTACCTCTTAATACGGAAAAGAGGCAAAAAAGTTCACAGTCAAGAGATTAAATCGTTACTTCTTCTTGGTCTTATTCTTATCGTCGTGATTAGCGCAGCAACCACCTGGTTCACCAGGCTCGGGCTTCTTGTTCAAAATAAGCGGACGACGCATTGGATCCTTTTCGCGATCAGCAGCAGCTTTTGCTTCTGAACCTAAATCGGCTTTGTACATACGAGAAGCTTTGTATTTTTTGAGTTTGTCAGTTTCTGTCTGAAATGGATATTTGTCGGAAAACATTTGATCAACCTTTTGTTGAATCTCGCCGAGCGATTTTCCTTCGCGCTTCATTGTCAGAGCTTGCATGGCTTCTTCAACACAGATGTGGCAGTCGACACCGTGATAGCCTTCGAAGCAATCTAATAAACGACCGTGACCGTCCGTTATGTCGCAGCCGCAATAGCAGAAGAGTTTGGAGATGATTTCCGGAGCCAGTTTTGCTGCGGTATAGCCCATCTGGGCAGCACCGAAGAATTGCTCAGCCGGTAGTACATGATAGGTCTCACCGGCGTTAGCCTGGACAGCAGCTGTTTTGGGTGGCTGGGCGTTGACCGCGCTCATGAAAGCAAAAGCTAGGGTCAGGGGCAAGATTTTGGTAAAACGGGAGTTCATGTAGGCTCCGGGCGGTATGATATGCGTCTCACTAAATCTAGTTGTAGCAAATCTATGTAGCGAGCGTCAAATTACCTGGCAATATTGTGCCTGGATTTGCTATCATCTTGAACCCACTTGGCTAGCCAGGGGCTAATATGGTGTCTAAATTGTTTGATTACGATGTAATTGTCATCGGCGGCGGTCATGCCGGCGTCGAAGCCGCGCATGCTGCAGCTCGCATGGGCGTAAAGACGCTGCTTTTGGCGGTTAATTTGGATACCATCGGGGCAATGCCCTGTAATCCAGCCGTAGGTGGACCAGGCAAGTCCCAGCTGGTTAAGGAAGTTGATGCTTTGGGCGGCGTGATGGGCATTGCGGCGGATGCGACGTATTTGCAGATGCGCATGCTCAATTTGAGTCGCGGTCCTGCCGTGCAGTCATTGCGGGCGCAGTCCGATAAGCGCGAGTACAGCGCCTGGATGAAAGATTTCATGGAGTCTTTGCCCAATTTGACCATTAAGCAGGGTATGGTTACGCGCTTTTTGGTCGAGGATGGCAAGGCATCCGGTGTCGAACTTGCTTTTGGTGAAAGGCTGACCGCCAAGGCGCTTGTTCTTTGTGCTGGGACATTTTTAGAGGGCACAATCTGGATTGGCAAACAAACGCAGTCTGCCGGTCGTGCAGGAGAGTTTGCAGCCATTGGCTTGTCTGGCTGTCTGAAAGAACTTGGCTTTACGATGGACCGGCTGAAGACCGGCACTCCACCAAGAATTGATGGTCGCACTATTGACTATACTAGTTTGCCAATTGTGCCGGGTGACGATAACCACGCATTTTTCTCTTTCTTAGACAATCGCCCAGCGCGCGAGCAATTGCCGTGTTACCAAACACGCACTACTGAAAAGACACATGAGGTTATCCGTAATAACCTTGGCGAATCACCAATGTATTCGGGCATGATCCATGGAGTTGGTCCGCGCTATTGTCCGTCAATTGAAGACAAGGTCGTCCGCTTTGCGGATAAGGATAGCCATTCGTTTTTCTTGGAGCCGGAAGGCAGATCTACTTTTGAAGTCTATCTGCAGGGTTGTTCAACCAGTATGCCCATTCATGTCCAGCAGGCAATAGTCAAATCGTTACCCGGTTTAGAAAATGCCACAATCATTCGTCCGGCATACGCTGTCGAATACGACTACTTGCCGGCAATTCAGTTTAGCCACACATTGATGGCCAAAGAAATGCCTGGCTTCTTTGCTGCCGGTCAAATGCTTGGCACAAGTGGTTATGAGGAAGCTGCCGCGCAGGGACTTATTGCTGGTATTAATGCCGTGATGTATGTACGTGGTGACAACGAGTTTGTCTTGAGCCGGGCTTCAAGTTACACAGGCACATTGATAGACGATCTCGTGAGCAAAGAAATAGGCGAGCCATACAGAATGATGACGTCGCGCTCTGAATACAGACTTCTTTTGCGTCAGGATAATGCTGACACGCGCCTTACTCCGATGGGCAGAGAAATTGGACTGGTTGATGATCATCGCTGGAGTCTGTACGAGAAGAAGCAAATAGGAATTGCCGGCGAACGCAAGCGCTTGCAGTCCGTAAGAATTCATCCAAGCGCAGAGTGGCAAGCGACACTTAGAGAGTTTGATGAAGAGCTGAAACAGCCGGCTACACTTGAAGAGCTTCTCAGGCGTCCTCGTGTGCCATATTCCGCAATTGAAAAAATGTCTCCGGCTTCTGAGTCATGCAAATTTGAATGGTCACTGGAAGTAGAAACTGAAGTTAAATACGCCGGATACATCGAGCGGCAAAAGGCACAAGTCAAACAAGCAGAACGTTTGGACAACGTCAAGTTGCCTCTCGATATCGACTATACGAAGATGGAAAATCTAGCGAAAGAAGCACGCGAAAAACTTACTCGCATCAAGCCCATAACACTTGGTCAAGCATCTCGCATTGGCGGTATAACACCTGCTGATGTGTCAGTTTTGTTGGTGTTTCTAGAAGCTCGTCGCCGCTCTGGTCATGTGCAGGAGCTGCTGACCGTCTGATGGACATCACCTACGCAGATTTTGAAAAAATCGAAATTAGAGTGGGCAAGATAATTAGAGCTGAGGAATTTTCCAAGGCGCGTAAACCGGCTTTTAAATTGTGGATTGATTTCGGCCCATTGGGGACAAAGCAATCAAGTGCTCAAATAACTAAGTTCTATAAGAAGGAAGAACTAGTTGGGCGGCAAGTTGTAGCTGTTGTAAATTTTCCACCGCGACAGGTGGCTGATTTTATGTCGGAAGTGCTTGTTCTGGGGGCTGTGCCAGCCGACGGTGAAGTGATTTTGTTGCAGCCAGATCAAGAAGTTCAACCAGGGTCTAGGATTTTGTAGGTGTAGGATGGATAGCAATAGCGGCAAGTGGCAAGAATATATGGATGCTGGCAACGAGGCTTTTGAAAAGCGCCGGTTGGCGGAAGTAGAAAGGCTCTATGGCGAGGCTATTAAAGAAGCTGTGAAGTTTGCCGATGACGATCCGCGTCTGGCCTATACATATAATAACTATGCAGCTTTATGCCACAGCCAAGGCAAGTACGCGTTTGCTGAAAACTATTACCAGAAAGCCCTGGCTATCAATGAAAAGAACTGTGGCAGCGATAGTCTGGAGGTGGCACAGAATTTGCATAACCTGGCGATTGTCTACAGTGCCAAACTTAGATATGACGAAGCTGAGCTTCTGTACCAACGTTCACTGGCAATTAAGGAAAAACACCTGGGTCCGGAGCATAAAGACCTTGTCTCCAACTTAAAAAACTATGCTCGTCTACTGAAGGGCATGAAGCGAGACGAAGAAGCCCAACTTCTGGAAGGGCGTGCAACGGCTATTGCCTCTTTGTCTTAACCCGCCGGTAGCGTGAAGTACACAAGTGTTCCGCGTCCGGACTCTGACTCTGCCCAGATGCGGCCGCCGATTCTTTCGATGTTGTTTCGTACAACATACATCGCTAACCGTGATGCATAGCTGTCTTCCGGGTGTTTGCCTTGAATAAAGCCGACAAACATGTCGTTGACGTCTTCGGCCGAAAGAGCGGGACCGGAGCTGGATACACTCATGCGTACTTCGTTTGATTTGAAAACACTTTCTACCCTGATGCGACCACCGGCAGCGGTGATGTCCAGCATTTTTCTCAGTAGTTCAACTATTACATTGCGAACAACGTCTTTGTCTACATTTACCGACGGCAAACCCGTTACTGTTTTGTAATCCAGCATCAACTGGCGTTCACGTGCCAGAGAGGACACTTCTTCTAAGCAGTCAGCCACCAGCCTAGTAATCACGGTAGGCTCTCGCGGTGTGGCGGATGTGGGAATTGTGCCACCATAAATCATCAGCAGGCTGTCAACGACAGCCAGGAGTTGCACATAATGAGTGTGTAGCTGAGCCAGCCCCTGTCCAACTGAAGCATGCATCGTCTGTGAGGCGTTAGCCAAGAGAGCATTCCAGGTGGGCTCGGCTGACGATAGCGGAGTTCGTATAGAATCCGTCAGGAATGTGACTATTTCCTGACGCAGCAAAGCGCCCTCTGTGTGTAAAGTCTTGTCCCGCAATACGATGATATAGCCTTGAATGGTTGCGTTGTCCATCATGATTGGTTGTAAGTGAACAAAGACTTCTACCGCCCTTTTTTGTTGACGGTGGTAAATAAATCCTTCCGGGAAAAAAGCGTTGATTAACTCACCCGGTTCATTCGATCGTTTGGAATATGCTGAACCGTCTCCATCCGCCGGCTCACCAGGTTTCTTCACCAGGTCATAACAATATCGCCCGGCAATTTCGGCTTCTGTTGCGCCTAGCCAGTTGAGAAATGCGGGGTTGGCTGAAACAATATTGCCAAATTGATCGAGGAATAGAAAGCCCTCATTAGCAATTTGAATTACGGAGTCCAATTTTTGTTGCAGTAAGACTGCCTGTTGATTGGCATAGTTAATCTGCGTGGATGTTTCTGCAATCTGCCTTGTCTGAGAAGCCACTTGACGGTTTAAGGTGTTTATTTGAGTGTTGGCGGCTTCTAATTGGTCAGCGGAAATGCCGGTGTCGCCGTCGCGGGAAAGCATCTGTGTTTTCAAACTTTGCACAGATGATCTTAGCGAAGAAACCGCTGTGTCCATCAATTCGCCCAGTTCAAGGAATTCACCCTTGAGACCTTCAAGAGATGGCAGGGATGACTTTTGTGCGGCTAAATCCTTAGCGCGCTGAATAAGGAATTTTATCGAAGACGCTACATTGCCGCCGATAGAATTGGCGAAATATAGCGCTAGTAATAATGCTAAGGCGGCAGACACGATAGCCTGAATTGCTACTCCCATCAGTTGTGGAGTCATGTCCGTTATTGGAGTGGTAATGAGAATAACGCCAAGTGAATCCTTTTCTGGTGATTCCTCAAATAGAAAAAATGGCCGCCAGAGTCTTCCTGAGCTTTCTGTTGATTTAAGCGGTGGAGAACCCCCTTTGTTAAGTGATGCCAGAAAGCCGCCATCTTTATTGAGAAGAGACGATGTAATAACCGCAACCCTTTTGTCTCTTGCAGAGTAAAGCGCGGCATCAAGATTGGTTGTGTGTGCAGGCATGAGAGCCATTTTTGTGACAAACCCTGTTAGCAAATCCAGGTTTATAGGCTGAGTTACAACAATCGCCCCACCTTGATAGGGAATTGGAACAATTGCCGTGTCGCAAATTGCTCCTGTAACGCTTATGGCG